>CAZEQO010000026.1:17338-25894 GCA_964514365.1 uncultured Robiginitalea sp.
TATGATGCTTAAATTGCCGGAATTGATTAAATCACTCAAAAAGCCATTTTTGGGATAATAGTAGACCGAAGAGGCAATATCATTTAGAATGGGGTTAAGCTGGAATTCTTCCGAGAAATGTTTGCCTGTGTGATTCAAAACCGTAATCGCTGAGTTAATGTTTTTTGTATTACTACTTAAAACATCCAATAAAGCCTTATGATTATACTCAAAATCCTGCTTTAGGTTTTTTAGGATCTCCTGTTCTTGTTTCAACCTCTTTGCGTTTTCACTCCAATTGTTAATGCTTAAAGCAATCAATATTCCAATGACCACCAGGACAATTTCGCCAAGAGCGTATTTGATGTATTTTCCGGTTTTGTTTTTCTCCATAAGGTCGAACCTGATTTGTCGAAAGAATTTGATCATGGGTTAAGGGTTGATAATATCGGGATTTTTGCCAATCATTTTTGACGTTTGTAATGGGTCTGGGTAATTTGGTTTAAATACGTTCTTGTACCTGTCAATTCAAATTTCAATTCATTTGGCAGTTCAGAGAACAAAGGGGAACCGGCACCCAATAGCACTGGAATGGTGGTTATTACCAATTCATCAATGAGGTCCTCCTTCAGGAAATTTTGAATGGTAGTTCCCCCGTCTATATACAACCTATGGAAGCCTTTGTCGTGGATTTGGCCTAAAATTTCAGTCAGAGTCCCCTGAACCAAAAACGCTTTTCCCTGAAGGCTTTTGGGTATTTCGTTAAGGGTATTGCTGAGCACAAATACGGGTTTCTGGTAGGGCCAGTCCATATCAAAGCTGCAAACCGTTTCAAATGTTTTTCGCCCCATGACCAGGGCATCAATGGTACTGGTAAAATCTACATACCCCATATCTACATTATCCGGATTGGGTATGGACTGCAGCCAGCCAAGTCCACCGTCTTTATCGGCGATATAACCATCCAAACTTGTGGCTATAAATACGCTGTTCTTTTTTTCCATTGCACTTTGGTGTTTGGTTTGACATTGCGATTGCCAACGGTCATGGTTTATATGCTGGCGAATGAAGGTGCTAAACCTTCCGTAGCGGATTTAGGAACTCTAATTTAGGGAAGTTTCAGCATGCCGCACATGGATTAGCTTTTTAAAAAAAAGAAAAAACGGTTAATCTGAGAGGGTATCTAAAAGCTTCTGGATTTCTTCTATATAGATCTCATTGATAAACTCCTTGTAGGGATCATCCCTTTTGAAAGCGATGTTCTTTTTAGCAAGGTTCAGGGAGTTTATAGCATTTGCCGTATCCCCCATTTTAAGGAAAGTTTTACCCAGACCAAAGTGAGCTTCCGGGGTTTTCTCATACTGCGCTAGCGCGTTTTCAAATGACGATTTGGCGTTTTCAAATTCAGACATTCGATAGTGACAAAGCCCTTGATAGACATATGACTGAATATCTGCCCATTCGGCCCCCTGGTTTGAGATGCTGCGATTAAAACTCTTAAGTGCCATGAGGTAATCCCCACGCCCATAATGGCTTTCCCCCCTCAAAAAGTCAATATCTTCCCCCCAGGGCGCGTCGACCACATTGGGCGTGAGACTATCCAATCGATCAAAATCCGCAAGGGCTCCATCGAAATCACGTAAGAAACGAAGTTTCATATATCCTCTATATCCCAGATGTTTTTTGGGTTCTAAGTTTACCGCCTCGTTTAAATAAGCAAAACCGGTTTGGTAATCACCCCGCTTGTTAAAAGCTACCGAACGTTCAAAAAAAGGATCGGAGTACTCCGGGTGCTGCCAATTTAAAACCTCAAACATAGACTGAGATAATCCGGCACCTTGGATGTTCCCTGCTATTTGAAACCTTTGCTCTTTGGGCGCAAAAAATAGCAGAAAAATAATTATAAGCGAATAGACTGTGAGGACTATAGCCAATACGATTTTTATAATTTTTAAGAACACTTTCATTTAGAAAATATCGAGGACTTCACCCTTTTTTAACTTGAAACTAATTTGACAGTAACTGTCTTGAGGTTCCTCCCCCGCAAGACCGGGGAGCCAATGGTTAAGCTCGGAAATAGCACCATACAGATGAGTGAAATCGGTAGCGGATATGTCCATTTCCTGTAAGTCAGGGCTGATCATATAAGATTGGTACCAACCCGTTTTACCCTGGCAGTTAACTACAAATCGAACGGTGAGTAAGCCAGATTCATTAAGGCCGTTCATGGGAAAAACACCTGCCAGTTCCCTTTTGATGGCTCTTTTTCCGCCGATATAATCCGTATTGATCTGATAGTATTGATAAATGAGATCTTGATTACAGGGGACGGAATTTCCAGCATTCGCACTGGTCGAATAGGTGATGTCGCCAACCTGTTTTTCGAGTTGCGTATATAACCAGATCGTAAGGCTTAAGGCTACAAGAAGACTAATGGCAAGCCAAATATTGAGTTTGCTGTTCAAGGTCTGAGTGATTTTACCAATTACTTCGCTACCGATTTGTACAAAGAGGCCAGAGCATGGTTCTTTTACAATGTATCAAAAAAGGAGCGTATCCTTGCCGTACTCTTTGTCTTTTGTTTAAACCAGCCAGCCCGTTAGCCTTTGATCCCCTGACCGAGTTGCGCATTAAGCTGTTTCATCTGTATTTTTAAGGTGTGTTTGCCCGGCCATTTTCTCCCTGTACTCCTGAACCAGGGCTTTTCCAAAGGCTACTTTATCTTTTCGCAATAATTCGAGTCCCTTTCCATTCACTATGGACGGGTGTATACCTCTTAAATGCTTATCGCTCCAAATTCCTAATTCCAGAATAGCAGGGGTGAGATCCAACGCTTTTTCGGTCAAGTGATAATACACGGATTTTCTATTGTTTGGTTTTTTTGATTTGGTTACGAGTCCGTATTCCTCCAGTTGTTTCAGTTTGGCAGCGAGAATATTTGTGGCGATGGCCTCGTCACTTTCGGTAAAGTCTTTAAAGGTCTCTTTATTCTCCAAAAGCATCTGTTTAATAAGCACCAACATCCATTTATCACCCAAAATGTCCAGGGCCGATGTAAAAGGACAATTGCATCTAAATTTCGTCTCCATTCTTGATACTTTTTCTCTTGCAAAGATAGAATAATAAATATTTTACTTGCAAAATGAAATTAATTTGAAAAATCACTTGCATTACAAAAGTAAATTCTTAATATTGCTTGTGAAATACAAGTAATATTTTAATTGAGTATAAAAACAATGAAAAAAGTAATCACGGTAATCGCCTTAGCTGGCAGTCTGGCTTCCTGCCATACCACAAAAACAAATTCAACAAGCGAGGTTAATCCATCAAAAAGTACAGATATGAACACGAAAGAAATTGTAGGAACATTTTTAGGTGCTGTAATGCAACAAGACGCAAGCAAAATGAGGGAATTGGCCAATACCAATTACATTCAGCATAATCCATTTATTCCATCAGGATTAGAACCATTCATACAGATGTTGCCCATTCTCAAAGAAAACGGAACAACTGCTGAGAATATTAGAATGTTTCAAGACGGAAATTATGTGTTTATGCACAACATCTGGCGAAATGCAAAACCTTTTGGGGCTGATGAAATGGTTTCATTTGATATTATCCGATTAGACGACAAGGGCAAAGTAGCCGAACATTGGGATGCTATGACCGCATTGGTAAAAGAAACGGCTAGCGGAAGAACGCAAACCGATGGTTCCACCGAAATCACGGATGTAGATAAAACCAAGGAAAACAAAGCAATTGCAAAGGCGATGGTTGAAGATATCCTAATGGGCAAAAACCCCGCTAAGATTACCGAATATATCAGCAATGAGCAATATGACCAACACAATCCGCAGATAAAGGATGGGCTAAATGGTATCATGGAGGCGGTGGAATACCTTACTTCTCAGAACAATATGTTTCAATACACCAAAATACATAAGGTTTTGGGGGAAGGGAATTTTGTATTGACCGTAAGCGAAGGCGAATGGAACGGAAAGCAACATGCATTTTACGATTTACTCCGTTTTGAAGATGGGAAGGCCGTAGAGCATTGGGATGTCATCCAGGAAATACCCGGCGAAAACCTGGCGAATGATAACGGTATGTTTGGATTTTAGAAACGGCTATGCCGGCACTTTCCCAGGCAACAGCTTTAGGGTCTAAAAATCAAAGAATATTTCGAAAACAAGAACGCTCAAGTAACAATTAAAATACATAGAAATGAAAAATATAATCATAACAGGCAGTAGTAGTGGCTTCGGCTTAAAGGCTGCAAAAGATTTTGCAGATAAAGGGTATCGCGTATTTGCAACAATGCGTAATCCTGAAGGAAAAAACGCAGGCGTGAAGGCGGAATTAGAAGAATACGCCACCCATATCCAGGTCGTGGACATGGATGTCACAAAAGACGCTTCGGTACAACAAGCGATGGAGCGAATTCTGGATCTTGCGGGTACTATCGACATCTTAATCAACAATGCAGGGATTATGTATCTCGGGATCACGGAGGCCTTTAGCGTAGCCCAGGCGCACCAACAAATGGAAACCAATTATTACGGGGCTATCCGTACGATGCAAGCCGTTCTGCCCGCTATGCGTAAGACAGGAAAGGGTCTGATCATCAATACCTCTTCTCTGGTAGGCCGTATGTCGCCCCCATTTTTTTCCACATATACAGCTACCAAACACGCTTTGGAAGGGTATTCTCAAGGGTTGCGATACGAAGTATCACCCTTTGGTGTTGATATCGTCATGGTAGAGCCGGGTCCATTTGGAACGGGTCTGTTGGCGTCAGGTCAGGCACCGGCATATAAAGAGGTGCTGGAAACCTATGGCGAACTCGCAGGAGTTCCTACGGCTATGGGCGAGGGTTTTGATCAAATGTTGCAGGGAGAGGATGCACCCGACCCTCAATGGGTAGTAGATGTGTATTTAAAACTAGCCGATATGCCTGCAGGCCAGCGACCTACGCGAACTGTTGTGGGGATTACCTGGGGCGTAGATCAGATAAATGAGTTGACACAACCTATTCAGGATCGGGTTCTGAAAGAAATGCAACTCGATTCAGTTCTTGATGGAGCTTCGGCTTAGGTCGAGGGCCTGTGTTTGAAATTTGTAAGCGGCAGGAATAAGGTCAGGGCAGGTAAAAGATACACCAAATCATGCCCAGATTAAATCCGGCGTGGCAAAAAATGGCGCCCAGCAAAGAGCCGGAGAGTTTCTTCATTTTGAAAAATAATAAACTCACAAGGAACATACCTGCTACCCATATCAGGGTTGGAATCGGGTAGAAACTCCAACTGCCGCTTACAAATACCAGCCCAAAATGGGCGATATGGGTAAGGGAAAAAGCCAGGCTGTCCACAAGTGAGGCTTTTTTCTGACCGATGGATTTGGCAAAACTCCCCTGAACGATACCCCGGAAAAACAATTCCTCACCAATGGGACTGAAAATCATTCCTGTGCCTGCCATTATCGCAAACAATACCAATTTGTCATTGGCAGATATGACCTCCGGTATGTTGTATGACTTTCCAATATACTGATACCAGTTTTGAAAAGAACTGCCGTAAAGTTCATGCCCGATGAGGTAGAGCAAGAAACTAATGGCAATGCCAAGGATAAGCGATAGGAGTAATGTTCCTATCCTGCGTGTGGGTCTAATCCCAATGGCGCGCCTTCCGTACCGACTCAAAAAAACAAAAGGCACCAATGCGGATACCAACATGACAGCTCCTATCGGGCCATAATTACCGGTTTGATTCGCCTGCAGAACCAAGATAAACCGGGGGATACAGACGATGAGCAACTCGAAATAAGCACTAGAAGCAAGAAAAACGCAATTCGATTCATTGAAGAAAGTTTTGCGATGCCTAAAATGTCAGCACATTAGCCCATTTTAAAAGATATAGAATCAAGACTGTACCTGCCATGCTGCTAAAAATGAGACTTTGCCAGAAATAGAGCTTATTACCCCATAGGGTCAACCACTTTTTACCATAGGCTTCACTGACATAACCTTTCATACTTACATAAAACAATATACCCAGTATTGTGAAAATTATTATTGCTATTACTATTAACCAGGCTTTTTCCATATATCACTTTGTTTAGTTGTACCCTTTTTAGCTGCGTTATTGATCTCTTAATTCAGAATCAATAAGCTCAATAATCTCCAATCCGTCGTCAATCAGGCCGTCCATCTTATTCTCAAGACTATAGGTATATGACAATTCAAGGTCAATTATTCTTCTGAATTCCTCAGATTTGAAGGCTGTCATCATTTCATCGCGGTCGAATTTTGAAATATAATCCGGATTAGATGAATTATATGGGCGCAAACCGGAAGTGAATTTATTAATATCGCTTTTGTAGATATTCACATTATCAGTGTCGGCATCCATCCTCCAGTAATAGTTTTTCACTTTACCCTTAATAGAGTCTTTTGAAATGAGTTGAAAATTACCGGTGCTTAAAAGCTCATTGAAGGTGTTTCTGCTCAAGTTTCCTAACCCATTTGTAATCATTCCTCCTTTAGAAACCTTATTTAAAAAGGCTAAAGTGTCCTTAATTTCAACTTTTTCTTCGTTGTATTTTTTGGCGGCTAACAAGCCCTCAAACTTATACGGAAGTCTTTCCTGAATAAAAAATTTCAGAACGGTATTATTACTTTGAATCTCTCCTTTAAGGTCCTGCAAATATTCGGATTCGCTCTTTTTGTCAATCCTGTCCTGATTCCAGCTGTTAATGGACAAAGCAATCAAAATCCCAAGGACGACCAACACAATTTCTCCAATGGCATACTTAAGATACTTTCCTGTCTTGTTTTTCTCCATAAGGTCGAATCTTATTTTCCGAAAGAACTTGATCATAGGTTAGCCGTTGCTCAAATGCGGTGATGTGAACTTATTAATTTTTGTTTTGATACAATTCAATCGCCTTTAAATACTTCCTTCCGCCGGGCGCGGTCTGGTCGTTTATAAATCCATTCAATTCGGGGTGATGCTCATCAATCCAGCTTAAGAGGCTATCCCTGTTTGTGACAAATGTAGCATCATTGAAAACAAGGTATTCTGTTGTCTCAACACTGACTATTTTATCCTGATCAAAGCGGATCACTTGACTGGTGACAATCGGCTGCTGGTGCAGAAATGAAATTCTTTTATCGATTTTTGAGATCGAAGCTTTAACATATTCATCCTCTTGCTCCATTTCAAGTATTTCGTAGGTTGGATCGAATACCGAATCCCATTTTAGCCATTCTAAATACTCACTCTTTGTAAAGGTCTGCTCATACTCATATTGGGTTTCCTTTGTCAGCAGGCTCTTGGCCAGCAAATTCGCCATTGCTGAAGTATCAGAGTGGTCAAGCGCCCGATAGTATTTATTTGCAATTTCCAACGTATCGATTTCCTTTTCAGAATTTTTACAGCAAACAAGTGCGGTAATTATCAGGAATAATAGAATTGCAGTTTTGTGCATATAATATTTGAAATAAGAAATGCTCAATTAAATTTTAGAGATCACGACCTTTTCATTGATTAACGAGTCGTTGTCTGAGGTGTTCACTAGATATGTAGCAACACTTTGCTGCTGTTCAAAATACTGGGTTTTGGTCCATTATCAAAGGTCTCCCGTATATTTTCTTCACGCCTCGAATTGGAAAGGTCTACGGGCCGGACAATAGTCCAGTTCAATTTAGATTTCGACAGTACCTCTTCTTGCCTTTCGTGGTTTTTATAGGCTACTCCGATGTTGCTGTTGTCGATAAAGAATTTAAACCTCAACAGGATGTCCCCAGCGGTTTCCGCCACACCCCAGGCACCAATATTTTCATGCTGACATTTATGCCCGACCATTCCCGCAACACCAGCAGTGGATGGTTTCCGTGATTCCTTCTTAAAGGTATAGACTTATTTGAATAAAACAAGGGTCTGCAAAGTAACTCAGGCCGTCTGGCCATGTATATTTCTGTTCCCTCCTGCCTGTGAGAACTACATCTCTCTCAGGATGAATAATCCCTGGTATTATTCGTTCAGTTTAATCGTAGCGAGTACTACCTGGTCTCCCCTGATTATTTTAAGAACAGCGGTCTTTTTATCAGGGTCTCCGATCACATCTTCGAGGCCTTGATAGAACTTTTGGTATTTTATGGGCTGATCGTCAATGGCGATAATGAGGTCACCAGGAATTAATCCTGCAGCGTACCCTCGAGAATCTTTAATCACACTAGTGACTTTATAGGCAACTTCTCCATCGAAGTCTTTTGATAGTTTTTCTTCCGGGGTTGCCGGGCCACCCGCTACCCCCAACAGACCGGAATTATCTCCCTCATAAGAGAAATCAGAATCTGAATTTATAAGTTGGGTTACGTAATACAGGATATATTCAGATCGATCTTTTAGTAAGTCGTAGTCCAGCCGGTCTGCATGATCTAATGGCGTATGTACATTTATTCTGCTTCCTGTTCCCATTGTAATTGCGGGTATACTGCGTTGCGTAAAAGGATAGTGATCCGTGTTGGCAATCATACCCGGATAAAACGGAGTCATTTTGATATCGGACAGGGTATCC
>CAZEQO010000027.1:0-25845 GCA_964514365.1 uncultured Robiginitalea sp.
CGGCTTCCGTAAAGAGCTGAATCGCTTTAGCGGAGTTATGGCCGAAGGTTCCCAGGTCATAGGGTTCAATCATCTTCAAAATCTGGTTCATGGTAACTCCTCCGCTACTCGGGGGTCTCATGGAAATAATTCGCAGGTCTTTATAAGTAAAAACGATTGGATCCCGCCAACGGGCCTCGTACTTTGCGAGGTCTTCAACGGTGACATAACCTCCTTTTTCCTGGATAAAGCGTGCGAGTATTCTCGCGGTTTCACCGGTGTAAAATTCGTCCCTGCCATGTAGTGCAATGCGCTTAAGCGTTTGGGCCAAAGCGGGGTAAGAAAGAGTATCTCCTTTTTTGCATTCACTGTAAAACAGGGTGTTATCTCCATTTACCTCAATAATCTGTTCGCGATATTTTTCCAGGCGCTGCGCTTGTTTCCCGGTGACCACTACTCCTTTTTCAACCAGGTTGATCACGGGTTGGATAATATCTTCGATGGGCAGGGTTCCAAAGCGATCGTGAACCGCGAAAATACCGGCTACAGTTCCCGGCACACCAGTGCCCGTGGCCCCGATTGTACTCATCCCTGGAATCACGTTCCCCAGGGAATCCAGGTACATATCTTTGTGCGCTGCCAGGGGCGCCTTCTCCCGGTAATCTAAAGAGCCGATTTCGCCATTCGCTTTGCGATACACCATAAAACCCCCGCCGCCCAGATTTCCGGCAAAGGGATAGGCCACGGCAAGGGCCAATTCTGTGGCCACCATGGCATCGAAAGCATTGCCTCCATTTTTAAGAATTTGCACCCCGATTTCCGAGGCTTCCTTACGGGCAGATACCACCATAGCTTTTTCAGCTACATAGCCGGTAGGGGCAATTTCCGGTGTTGCCTTCCGGCACTGTACGAAAACAATTACCAAAAGGGAAGCCGCAAAAAGTCGAATCAGGCGGGCGGGGATTTGAAACATAGGGATAAGGGTTTACAGAAGCAGTAGTTTTTCTTGTGAAAAGATAACTAAATCTTCAAAAAACGGCTTGAATTCCGCTTCAAAATCCGAGTAGTAGAGTTCCAACTCCTCCACTGCCGTATCCATGCCACTTTTCATGGAAGTCCTTCTGTTCATGCCCTGAAAAACCTGTTCCAGCCCTTTAAATTCCCTGTAATTCAAGAGCCAGTTATCCCTGATCATATAAGAACTCATATGTTCAATGGATTTAGGAAGCCAGTTTAGATTATCCTGTAGTAAAGCGTAAAAGTCCTGTGTATAATCCTCCAAAGGTATCCCGGAGTAATTATCCCAGAGGCGGGCAAGGAAGTGGTCGTAATAAATATCCACAATCACCCGGCTATAGTGATGGTATCGGGAATGAAGGCGCTTGCTGCTTGCCCTGGGGATGGTGTGAGAATCCGTAAAGGTATCAATCGCCCGGTGCAGAAATATGCCCTGTTGCACGCGCTTTGGATAGTCCAGATAGTCCCTGCCCCGAACCCGGTCAGCAATAAAGTTGCCAAGGCTCAGCTGGGGATCGTTAAATGAAAGGTAGATATGGGCGAGATAGTTCACGATCGTAAAAATACGCAGATAAAGGAAGTATTGCATACCGATAAGAACAAGGGAGCTATATTTGTCTTTCTTATAAATTTCAGCAATCATGACTTTGATTAAATCCATATCCGGAATCCGGGGTACAATAGGGGGGGTGCCCGGCGAAAACCTTACCCCTGTGGACGCCGTTAAATTTGCCGCTGCATACGGGACATGGCTTAAAACGTATCGCGAAAAAGAAAACGTAAAGGTAGTTATTGGCCGCGATGCGCGCTTGTCCGGACCGATGGTCCAGCAACTCGTGTCGGCTACCCTGACGGGTCTGGGTATTGATATTGTGGACCTGGGGCTTTCCACTACGCCCACCGTGGAACTCGCGGTACCTCTGGAAAATGCGGACGGCGGTATAATTCTTACGGCCAGCCATAACCCAAAACAATGGAATGCCCTGAAATTGCTGAATGAAAAGGGTGAATTCCTAAATGCTGCTGAAGGTAAGGCCATTCTGGAGCTGGCAGAAAAAGAAGATTTTGATTTTGCTGAAGTAGATGATTTAGGATCTATTAGAAAAGATGATACCTACCTCGAGCAGCATATTGCATCTGTTCTCGATTTGGAATTGGTCGATGCCCCGGTCATTCGCCAAAAAAAATTCACAGTAGTGGTGGACGGGGTAAACTCCAGCGGGGGGATAGCCATCCCGGCCCTCCTGGAGGCCCTCGGGGTTGAGGTAATCCCCCTTTACTGTGAACCTACAGGTCATTTTCCACACAATCCGGAGCCCCTCAAAGAGCATCTGGGGGCGATTTGCCGTAAAGTAGTAGAAACCGGGGCGGACTTTGGTGTCGTGGTAGACCCGGATGTAGACCGGTTGGCTTTTATCACAGAAACCGGAGAAATGTTCGGGGAGGAATACACCCTGGTCGCTTGTGCCGATTATGTTCTCGGGAAAACCCCGGGCAATACAGTATCTAATTTGTCTTCTACAAGGGCCCTTAGGGATATTACTGAAAAACACGGTGGGCAATATACGGCTGCAGCTGTAGGCGAAGTGAACGTGGTGTCCGCAATGAAAGAAACCCAGGCTGTCATTGGTGGCGAGGGCAACGGGGGAATTATTTATCCCAGCAGCCATTACGGAAGGGATGCCCTTGTGGGAACAGCACTTTTTTTGATGCTGCTTTCGGAAGTCAATACCTCGGTCAGTGCCTTAAAAGCATCTTACCCTCAATATTATATGGGTAAGAAGAAAATACAACTTACCCCGGAACTCGATGTAGACGCCCTTTTAAAGGCTATTGCTGTGAAATATCAGGACGAAGCCCTAAATACAGTAGACGGGGTAAAGATCGATTTTGATGATAACTGGGTACATATGCGAAAATCCAATACAGAGCCGATCATCCGCATTTATACTGAAGGGGCTTCGCAAATCGCCGCAGATGCACTCGCGGACCGCTTTATCGCTGAATTAGGAGCCCTGGCAGAGGGTGCAGTTTAGTCCTCCGACACCCCTGAAGGAGCCTGATTTCGGTGTTTCCAGCGCTTATGCGTCCAGAAATAGTACTCCGGGGCCTCGCGAATGGCTAATTCCACTTCCCTGAAAAATGCGTCCGTTATCCCATAAGGGGGTATGCTTTTCGGAGATGATGCCAGAACGATAAAGGTTCCCTGATAAAACCCGCGTTTTATTTTACGGACTTTGAGATAAAGGGCAGGCAGATCGAATTTTTTGCACAGGATTTCACCACCCACGTGCATGGGTACGGTTATCCCCATAAACGGCGCCCAATACCTTGCCTTTTTTCGGGTGGGAGACTGGTCATTAAGCATACCATACGTAGCCATAACACCTTCGGTTTTATTATGCCTCATCACCTTCCAGGATTCCTTTGTCGTAATTAGGGAAGTACCCAGGCGGGCCCTTACCTGCCGCACCCAACGGTCAAAGTATTTGTTGTTCAGGTTTTGATAAATGCCATACCCTTTGCTTTTGATATGCGGGTCAAGGGCAATGGTCCACTCCCAACTGGCGTAATGTGGAAAAAAGGTGACCGTGCTTTTACCCTGCGCCTCAAACTGGCGGAAGGTCTCCAGGTTTGTAAAGGTAAAGCGTTTTTGCAGTTGCGCTTCGCTGATGTTCAGGGTCTTGATCATCTCCAAAAACATATCACACATATGGGCGTAAAACGCCCGTGAAATCCTCTGTCTTTCCCGGGGCGACTTCTCCGGAAAGACCAGCGCAAGATTTTCCCGAACAACTTCACGACGGTATCTGACAACCCTGAAGATTATAAAAAAAAGTCCGTCAGACAAGAGGTACAGTAGGGGGAAAGGCAGTTTTGAAACACCCCATAAAAACGGATACGTCAAAAGAAACACAAGTCTCTCCATACACGGCAATATGGGCAAATATAGCTATATTTAGCCCCATTCAAAGGGCAGTAAATGAATTTGCATATCGCTACAATTGCCGTAATTGCGGCCAACATTCTGGTATCCCTCAAAGGATTTAAGGATTATGTCTTTTTTGAAAGATATAAGTTCAATATCGGTGCTATCCAGGGCGGTCAGAAAGACCGGATGCTGACTTCGGGCTTTCTGCATGTAGACGGAAGTCATCTTCTGTTGAATATGTTTACCCTGTACTTTTTTGCAGATGTGGTCATTCAGTGGCTGGGACCGGTTAAATTCCTGATCATCTACCTGATTAGCCTGATAGCGGGGAGCCTCTTAGCACTTTCTTTCCACAAAAAAGAGCCTTATTACAGTGCAGTAGGTGCCAGTGGGGCGGTGACAGGGGTTTTATACGCGGCTATTTTACTCCAGCCCGATATGCGACTGGCCCTGATGTTTATACCTATCCCGTTGCCGGCTTATATCCTGGGTATAGGTTACCTGATGTATTCCATTTACGGAATGAAAAAGCGATTGGGAAATATTGGGCATACCGCCCATTTTGGAGGGGCTGTGGGGGGATATATTACTACGCTGATATTTGTGCCTTCCATAGTTACAACCCATCCGGTCATGGTCCTGCTACTGGCCCTGCCTATTGTACTTTTGTTAATTCTTGAGAAATTGGGAAAACTATAAGAGTCCTGAATCCCTTAAAATTTTGGCTTACCGTTTGTCTTAGTGGAGTTTAATTATATCGAAATCACCTTTTTCTTTATACCAAAGCCTCTTTTAGAACGTTAGTGGGTTATCTATTGATAACTAAAGCTCTTGAAATGAGGCATTTTTACAAGGCATTTCTATTTATTTTAGTGCTCACAGGTATCGCCTGTAGTGATGAAACGGTAGTTTATGAAGACGGGCTGAAAACAGAACTCTATGTTGAAACCAATTCAGCTGCTCTTAAATCGGCGATATCCTATGAAAAATCCGGAGTTTTAAAACTTCATTCCGTGGAAACGGTTATGGCCAGTGATGGTACAGCCAAAGCAGGGGACTATCCTCTCACACTCGTAGCCACGGTAAACCCACCTTCTTTTCCGGGATCGGACCCCCTGACTGCGACACATGCCTACCTGGAGGGCAACTATATTTATGTAAGCTATAACCGGGCCGGTGAAATCTACCAGGGTGCCCTGGATGTTGTGGATATTTCAGATCCCAATGTGCCCAGAGTTCGTTCCCGTCTTTTTTACTCCAATGCTGATATCAATAGTCTGGCTTTTTCCGGAGGTTATATTTACGCTGTGGGTGCTATCAATGCCGAAACCTCCGATATTGCCACCTTTAATTCGTTTATAGCACGGATACCTGTCTCAAATGGAGTCCTGGTCACAGATGACATTATATACGGGTTTCAACAGGGTTTTAACGCCACGGATGTTCTTGTCGACGGAAGTAGGGTCGTGGTTGCGAGTGGTAAAGAGGGGGCCGTAGCATCTTATGATACCTCGGACCTTTCGATGGTTCATGAAATTTTTATTACCGACGCCCGATCCCTGACCCATTGGCAAGGTGGATATGCCATTTTGGATGGCGGTTCGGGAGTTCGCGTGCTGAATTCAAGCCTTGTCGAAACGGATCTGATTTCCATAGGGACAGATCTGGGGGCTACCAGTAAGAAAACACTGGATACCTGGCAGACCCATATCCTGGTTCCTGAAGCAGATCAGGGCGCAGGCATCTATCAGGGGGCTACGGGTACCCTTATTCAATACGTCTCTATTCCTCCTATTCCGACCAGTACACCTGCCGGAGATGCAGTGACTAATGCTGTTTCCGTAAATGACGACTTGTTGTTTATGGCCAATGGGGGCGCAGGGTTAGCCCTGGCTGAAATGCTGGCTTCTACAATTACCACCGCAGGAACGATCAATCTTGACGGTTCCGTAAACTATGTAACCTCTGAAGGAGATTATGCCTTTGTCGCCTCCGGGGCTGATGGTCTGCAGATTATAAAACTCAACAGGCCTCCCAAAACACTGGTAAACGCCTGTTCAGGCCTGCCTCCATACGACGGGAGTAGTATTCTCAACGTCGGACCGGCCGAAGCTTTGAGTTTTCAGGGTGGAAAACAACTGGATGTCATTGATATTGACGGCTTCTTGTTGCTTTGCGGATCCTGGACGGTTACCGAGCGCGTAAACATAGCCCCGGGGGGGGTACTTCGACTTTTCGGAACCCTGGCCATTGGCAGCAATCAGGACAGGGGTACGGTGACTGTGGGCAGTGGAGCATTGCTCCAGATAGAAGGGAATGTAACCATATACGGTGACCTCATCATGGAAGATGGCGCCCAGGTGGAGTTCCTGGGGAATTCCTCAGTTATCGATATTTTTGGGGATGTTTCCGCCGGGAGGGAAGCTACAGTGAGCGGTAAATTCAGGGATGTCCGCCAGAAATTCGGTGATTAATCCAGGGTTTCCCATAAACCACTTCAAGCGCAGAACAAGGTTAAGGCAGTAACTCGGCTATTTTGGCCTCCAGGGCTTCACCCCTTAGGTTTTTCGCTACAATCACCCCATTTTCATCGAGTATAAAACTGGCGGGAATCGCCCGGACATTATAGAGCTCTGCAATCTCATCAAAGTAACGTACATTGGATACGTGATGCCAGGCTAATCCATCCTGCTCAATGGCGTTCTTCCAATCGGCCGCATTCCTATCCAGAGAAACCCCCAGGATTGAAAGCCCTTTATCCTTATACTTTTCGTATACCTTAACGATATTAGGATTTTCTGCCCGACAGGGTCGGCACCAGGCAGCCCAAAAATCTACAAGGGTAACTTTGCCCAGCACATCATTCAGGGCGAGTGCCTCGCCCGAAGGAGTGGGAGCTGAAAAATCCGGTGCCTGGGAACCCACAGAGGTCCGCTGTTGAGAAGAAATTTGTGTATTGATAGTTTCACCCAGGGGCGAGAGACGGATGGATTCATCCAGACCTTCAAAAAGATTTGCAACTTCAGCATGAGAAAGGGCCTGGGATTGGAGCATCCGGGAGAGTACCATGGCCGAGATCAGCGCATTGGGATGTTCTGCAATAAATCCTTTTTCAAAATCCATCGCACTTCCCTGAAGTTCAAAGAACTCATCGCGAAGGGCGTTCATATTTGCCGTGTCACGCGACTGCATGGCCACCTGCATCTCACTGTTTATAGCATTTCGACGATCCATGAGCTGGCGTGTTCCCTTGACGAAATCTGAATAATACTCATTCTGCAAGGTACCTTCGACCTCGGCGCTCCCAAGGCTGTCGCGATGCGCCGTAATATTTATGGAACCATTTTCCACGAAAACCGGGATGCCCGCATTGACCCCTTCAATAAAGATATACCGGAGTTCAGGAGCCGAAGCATCACCTTTAAAACTAAAGGTGCCGTTAGAAATCAGGGCAGTGTCCCCGGGGATGGCCCGCATGTTCTCATCACTTTTCCTTAGAAATACCTGGGTGCCTTCTTCAAGCGGACCTGCGATGGTTCCGGTAATCTCATAACCCGATTTGTTCTCAGTTGAGCAGGCAACCAACAGGAGGAGAGCCAGAAGAACCTTAAAAATAACCTTCATACAAAAGTATTTATACTTAGGCGGCAAAGGTAGTCAGGGTAAGTAGAAAAAAAAAGGGCTTAACAAAAGGTTATGCCTTGCCCAGGAGTCCTGGGATTAAAACTGATACCGGATTCCCAGGGCGATATCAAAATTAAAATTATCCGTAAAGCCATCGTAGCCGATAATACCGATTTCAGGTCGGAAATCCACCGATAGGAGTAAAGGGATATCGAAATTGTACTCCAGACCGATGTCCCCGGCCCCGAACAGGAAGAAACCCCCGTTGGAATCTGTGGCGTAGTCATCGCTGAAATTTACATTCCCTATACCGCCTCCGGCCCCGTAAAACCAGTTGAAATTTCCATCCAGTTTTCGAACCCACTGATGCAAGCCCACCAGTTTAAAAGCGTTGTAGTTCCGGTTGTTCCTCCACCCCAGATCAAATTCCAGTCGGGTAGCACGCGTCAGGGATTTCTGATAGGAAACCTCTGCCCCAAAACCATCGCTATCTCCAAGCCGCAGGCCAATGGCGTTATTGGAAATGCGCTGGGCACTCAGCACAGCGCTTCCGAAAAGAAATAAACACAGAAAAAGAGTACGTAGAATCATCAGCAAAAATTTAACAAGGTCAAAAATAGGGACAGTATCGCTCTTCAGTGTATAAAAACTTAATTTAGATCCCAAAATTGTTTAGAAGTGGTTAAAGTGGAAAAAAATAAACTGGAGGAACTTTCGAAAACACTCTCCGGGACCCTGCAATGGGATTCGCTGCATAAACATTTGTATGCCACGGATGCCTCTGTATACCGAATGTTACCCCTGGCCGTTGCCTATCCAAAAGACGAAGCAGACCTCATCCGGTTGATCCATTTTGCAACCGCCCACCGGGTAGGCCTGATACCCCGGGCCGCGGGTACTTCCCTGGCAGGACAATGCGTCGGGGAAGGCATTGTGGTGGATGTTTCGAAACACTTCACAGGTATTTTGGATTTGGACACAGAGAAGATGCAGGTGCGTGTGCAACCCGGGGTGATACGCGATGAATTAAATCAGTACCTAAAGCCTTTCGGACTCTTTTTTGGCCCGAACACCTCTACTTCAAACCGCTGTATGCTCGGGGGGATGGTTGGGAATAATTCGAGTGGCACCACGTCTATACGGTATGGAGTCACCCGGGACAAGGTGGTCAGTTTAAAAGCGCTATTATCCGATGGTTCAAAGGTCGAGTTTCGGGACTTGACCCCGGAAGAGTTGGCGAATAAAGTCCAGGAACAAACACTTGAAGGTAAAATTTATAAAAAGTTAATCAATGAATTGAAAGACAGTGATATATCAGAAAATATAACTAAAGAGTTCCCAAGGGCTGAGATACATAGAAGAAATACGGGATACGCTGTGGATTCCCTCCTTCAGATGGCACCTATACGCCCCGGGGCAGATCTGTTTAACTTGTCAAAATTGCTTTGTGGAAGCGAAGGGACACTGGCGTTGACTACCGAAATCACCCTGCAACTGGACACCCTCCCTCCGCCAGAAGCAGCGATGATCGTACCGCATTACAGCACTTTAGAAGGCAGTCTTTCTGATGTGGCTCCGGTGATGAAGCATCCCCTCTTTATGTGCGAGATGATGGATAAAGTTATCCTGGACTGCACCAAAAACAACCTCGAACACCTTGAAAATCGATTTTTTGTAGAGGGCGATCCCGCGGCCCTGTTGATGTTAGAAGTTCGCGCAGATACCCCTGGAGCCCTGGAAGAGCGCATTGAAGAAGTTCTCACCGGGTTAAGGGCCCGGGGAACCTGTTATGCGAGTCCCGTTCTTAGGGGAGGGGATATCGCAAAGGCCATAGCCCTACGAAAAGCCGGCCTGGGACTGCTGGGAAATATGGTAGGGGATAAAAAAGCAGTGGCCTGCATAGAAGATACCGCAGTCGCCCTGCCTGACCTTAAGGATTTTATAGGGGAATTTACAGCCATTATGGAGTCGTATCAGCAGAGCGCGGTCTACTATGCGCATGCCGGGGCCGGAGAACTCCACCTGCGACCGATCCTGAATTTAAAAGAGTCCGGAGACGTAGGTTTGTTTCGCAAGATAACTACCGATGTGGCCCACCTTACCAAAAAGTACAGGGGATCCTTTAGTGGGGAACACGGGGATGGGATTGTGCGGGCGGAGTTTATTCCCCTGATGATTGGGGAGGAAAATTACGAATTGCTCAAGCGGATCAAAAGTTCGTTTGATCCACACGGCATCTTTAACCCTGGCAAAATAGTGGATGCATACCCTATGGACCAGGCTTTGCGCTATACCCCGGATCGCACGGAACCGGAAATCGAAACCCTGCTGGATTTTGGAGATAGCCACGGTATTCTCAGGGCAACTGAAAAATGTAACGGGAGTGGGGATTGTCGCAAAACAGCACAAATGCCCGGGGGCATGTGCCCCAGTTATCACGCAACGCGCAATGAAAAGGATACCACAAGGGCCCGGGCCAACGCGCTGAGGGAAATGCTTACCACCCCCTTAAAGGGCAACCCTTTCAACCGTCCTGAACTCAAAGAAGTTTTTGACCTTTGCCTCAGTTGTAAGGCCTGTGCCCGGGAATGTCCCAGCAATGTGGATGTGGCCACGTTAAAGGCTGAGTTTGCCTACCAGTATCAGGAAGAGAACGGATATTCTTTGAGAAACAGGCTTTTTGCCTACAACGCCCTGTTAAGCAGGCTTCAGAGCCGGGTATCCGGTTTTGCGAACTGGATCACCCAAAGTTCCGGAACGGCATCGATTGTAAAGCGCTTTCTCGGGGTGGCTCCCGGGCGTTCCCTGCCCAGGGTTATGAATGTGAATTTTGAAGCGCATCTGCGGTCTGTTAAGGCTGCCAATCCTGAGTATCAGGGGGAGGTAATCCTTTATTTAGATGAGTTTACGCAGTATTTAGATGCCCAGGTAGGATTGGATGCGATAGACCTGCTTGAAGGTCTCGGTTACTCTGTACGGCTCTATAAAGCAGAAAGTGGTCGTGCCTTTATTTCCAAGGGCTTTTTAAAACAGGCTCGGGCCCTGGCGCATAAAAATGCAGGTGCACTGTATGCCTTTGCCCAATCGGGAATACCGGTTGTGGGAATCGAACCTTCCGCCCTGTTGACCTTCCGGGATGAATACGCCCGCTTTGGATTGCCGGGGAAACAGGTATCGGCAATTGCCAAGAATTCCCTGCTCGTTGAGGAATTTATTGCTAATGAGTACAACAAAGGACATATTGGGGCTGCGCATTTTACGACTGAAAAACGGGATTTGAAAATTCACGCCCATTGTCACCAAAAGGCACTTTCCAGTCCTAAGGTTAGTTTTGACGTACTCAATATTCCTTCAGGATATTCGCCAACCCTTATCACGGCGGGTTGCTGTGGTATGGCCGGATCTTTTGGATATGAAAAAGAGCACTATGAAGTCAGTATGAGTATTGGTGGTCTGCGTCTTTTCCCTGCAATCCGAAAATCAGATGAAGGGACTATCCTGGCAGCAAACGGTACCAGCTGCCGGCATCAGATTTTTGATGGAACCGGACGGATGGCAAAACACCCTGTAAGTATTCTCCGGGCGGCATTGGCATCAGGTACGACTTAACCCGCCATCGAGGGACCCGCCTTGAAGTTTTTAGATAGTATCTCCTCCTCGTTCATCTGTTTGAGGTCTTCATCTGCGAAGAAGGGTGAGAGTTTATCTTCACTGTACCGGTAGGATTTCCACCTTTTAAAATTGTATTCCAGAGCGGTCAGATTTTCAATCCAGTCTCCGGCACTGAGATACTGGCATTTCCCAATGCTGGTATCCAGCCACAGATTGGAAAGACGATGCGGGGCTCCGCAAATCAAGTATTCACATCCCCGACCGACTGCTAATTTCACTGTGGTTTCCCGAAGAGTCCGGTCTTTTTTAAGGCGATTCCCATAATCCGATTCCAAGCGGGCGGGAGCCCCTTTAAGAGGCTTGCCGATTAAATTAAAGACCTTGTTTTTAAGTCGTATTATTCCCGTGAAGATTCTGAGCCTGCCCGTTCCCATCCAATGAACCCATTTCTTGCTAAATAGCGGAGACTCCAGAAAGTCACCATGGGTAAACCAGGCCCTTTTGCCATCGAGGTCGAGAACAAGGTTTTTCGTGAAATAGATATTTTCCAGTCCTTTATCTTTAAAAGTCCTGAAAATAGTATCCTGGCCCGTATACACAAAATAGATTTTTGTGCCTGCCGAGGCCATAGATAGCAATTTTTTGAAAATGCGGTAATGCCGGGAGGGAAACGCCGACGGCGAAGAAGACTCCGATTCCAAAACCCTGCCGTTAAGCACAAGGATTTTCGGCGATATACTGCTCAAATAGGCCCGTAGTGCATCTGCCCGGCAGGCCTCCGCCCCCAGGTGAATATTGGATATTACCGCCACTTCAATTTTTCGTTTTTTCACAGCCTTCGCCTATGGAGGCAAAAATAGAACGGTTGGTATGATGGTAGAAATACAAATCATCAAGATTAGAATACCTTAGGGTTACTAAAACTTTAAGAGCCGGACAACAATGTAAAATCAATATTACTGTGCGCGGTTTTGGCAGGCAAAAAGGTAAAACCTACCTTTGAATGCAGGCAAAATGTAAAGCGAGGTCTATGGCAGGAAATAGTTTTGGGGAAGCATTTAATCTGATGACTTTCGGTGAGAGTCATGGGGAGGGCCTCGGTGGAATAATCGACGGGTGCCCTGCCGGGGTGTCTCTCGATATGGAAGCCATCCAACGTGAACTCGACCGCAGGAAGCCAGGCCAGTCCGCTATCGTAACACAGAGAAAAGAATCTGACCGGGCTGAATTTTTTTCTGGGATTTTTGAAGGAAAAACCACAGGTACCCCAATTGGATTTCTAGTGCGAAACTCCAATCAGAAGTCCAGGGATTACGCCCACATTAAGGATTCCTACAGGCCGTCCCACGCAGATTTCACCTATGACAGGAAATACGGCTTCAGGGATTACAGGGGGGGAGGCCGCAGTTCAGCCCGGGAAACAGTCTGCCGTGTAGTGGCCGGCGCCATAGCCCGTCAGGTGATTCCCGGGATGCAGTTTAATGCCTATGTGTCCCAGGTCGGGTCCCTGAGACTTGATAAATCGTATCAGGAACTCGATTTTTCACTGACGGAGTCCAACCCCGTGCGGTGTCCAGATCCGGAGCTGGCAGCGACTATGGAACAGCACATAAGGGATGTGCGCAAAGCCGGAGATACCATTGGCGGAGTGATAACCTGTGTCATTCAGAACATACCACCGGGCTTGGGAGAGCCCGTTTTTGATAAACTGCACGCCCGGCTGGGGCAGGCCATGTTGTCCATAAATGCGGTCAAAGGATTTGAATACGGGAGTGGATTTAAGGGGGTAGAGCTCCGGGGAAGCCAGCATAATGATTCCTTTGCACCGGATGGAAGCACCCTGACAAATCACAGCGGCGGCATTCAGGGCGGGATAAGCAATGGTATGGATATTTATTTCCGGGTGGCCTTCAAGCCCGTAGCGACCCTGCTTCAGGAGTACCAAACCATAGATAAAGAAGGGAATGCGGTAAATCTACAGGGCAAGGGAAGGCATGATCCCTGCGTGGTACCGAGGGCGGTTCCTATCGTTGAGGCTATGGCTGCGCTCGTAATGGCCGATTTTTACCTGTTGGGAAGGCTTTCTAAAATTTAAGCCTCCGGTGAGCGTTCTCCTTAAAAATAGTATCTTACCCTTTAAATTTACCACTACTTTATGAAGAAACTTGAACTGCACTGGCAGATTCTGATCGGTATGGTCTTTGGAATCTTATTCGGATTTCTGATGACGTATCCTGAATGGGGTCCGAAATTTGTTCAGGATTGGATCAGTCCTATCGGAACGATCTTCGTAAAACTGCTTAAATTAATCGCCATCCCCCTCATCCTTGCCTCCCTGGTTAAGGGTATTTCCGATTTGCAGGACATCAGCAAATTCAAAAATATTGGCCTGAGGACCATAGCCATCTACATCATCACCACAATTATTGCGATTTCCGTAGGATTAGTTTTGGTGAATATCATAAAGCCAGGTGACGGCATCTCTGAGGAAACCATTGCGCAATTAACCGAAACATATGCCTCGGACTCCGGAGTGACATCTAAACTCGAGGAAGCGAGCAAACAGAAGGAAAGCGGCCCATTACAGTTTTTGGTGGATATGGTCCCGGACAATGCTTTTAGGGCCGTCAGTGACAACAGCCTGATGCTACAAGTGATTTTCTTTACCATTTTTCTGGGTATTTCGATGCTGTTGATCGGGGAAAAGGCTGCCCGCCCCTTAAAAGAGTTTTTTGACTCCCTTAATGAAGTGGTATTAGAAATGGTAGATCTGATCATGCTCACGGCTCCGGTTGCTGTTTTTGCACTCCTGGCCAATGTCGTGGTCTCTTCCGGGGATCCCGATTTGTTGATTGCCCTTTTAAAATACAGCGGCGTTGTGGTTTTGGGACTCGTATTGATGATAGTGTTTTACAGTATCGTTGTCTCAGTTTTTACCCGTTACAATCCCTTTACCTTCCTCAGTAAAATAAGCCCGGCCCAATTATTGGCTTTCTCCACGAGTTCCAGTGCTGCAACCCTGCCGGTGACTATGGAGCGGGTAGAGGAGCACATAGGGGTAGATAAAGAAGTATCGAGTTTTGTTTTACCGGTCGGGGCGACAATCAATATGGATGGGACAAGTCTGTATCAGGGGGTTGCAGCCGTATTCATTTCGCAGGCCCTGGGATTTGATCTGACCCTGGGAGGACAATTAACCATAATTTTGACAGCCTTGCTGGCGTCAATAGGCTCGGCTGCGGTACCCGGGGCCGGTATGGTCATGCTTGTTATTGTTTTGGAATCCATCGGTTTCCCTCCGGATAAACTCGCAATAGGATTGGCTTTGATTTTTGCAGTGGATCGCCCCCTGGACATGCTCAGAACGGTGGTCAACGTCACCGGGGATGCCATGGTATCTATGCTGGTCGCCAAATCTGTTGGCAAACTCGGGCAGCCTGTTGAAAAGAAATGGGATGACCATTTGGATGAAGTAATGCATAAAGACGACTGATGAATATTTGTTTTTTAATGTACCCCTGGGAGGAAATTGACCCTGCCAACGACACGAGCCTGGCGCTGATCCACGAATGCGTTAGACGGGGTCATGGTGTGGCCCTGTGTACTCCGGCCAACCTGACGATCCGAAACAGTGTGACAAGTTCCTTCTGTACGGTTATCAATCGAATGGAGAAAGTCCCTTCCAGCCTGAAAGCTTTTTACAACAAGGCCAAAGTACGCGAAGAGATGCTGCCCCTTGCAGGGTTTGATGTGCTCTTTATGAGGGCGAACCCCCCTTTGGATCCCTTAATGCTGAATTTTCTCGATTCCGTCAAGGACGATGTTTTTATTGTCAATTCCCTTCAGGGACTTCGTGAGGCCAATAATAAATTATACACAGCTGCCTTTGGGGATAGCCATTCCAATATTATCCCGGTAACACATGTCTCCAAGAACAAAAAATATCTTATTCGACAGATCAAGGAGAGCAAATCGGACAAGATGATCTTAAAGCCCCTCAATGGTTTTGGGGGTTCTGGGGTAATCCTGATCGAAAAATCGGCCATGTCCAATATCAATTCCCTGCTGGACTTTTATATTACCAACGGAGATGGCACGTCCAGCTATGTCATCCTTCAGGAATACATTGAGGGGGCCGATAAGGGGGATATACGTATTCTGCTGCTCAATGGGGAACCTATCGGTGCCATGCGCCGTATTCCGGGGGAAGAAGACCATCGCTCCAATGTATCTGCCGGAGGATCGGTGGCCAGACATACCCTGACAAAAGAAGAAAAAGCCCTTTGCAAGCAGATCGGCCCTAAACTGGTCAACGACGGGTTGTATTTTGTCGGTATTGATGTTATTGGGGGAAAGCTGGTAGAGGTCAACGTAATGTCTCCCGGGGGTATAACCTACATGAACAAAGTGTACAAAACGAAAATCCAGTCCCGGGTGATCGATTTTATCGAGAGCCGTGTTCTGGATCAATTACAGGCCTTTGACAGGAGGTCCAGGCTTCGTAAAGAGGTAGATGATGCGTAGGCTGACTCCTGAGGAAATGATTGGGCTCATCCGTTCGGAGACGCCTTTTGAGGCCGTAGCCAGCGATTATTCATTTCGCTTAAAAGTGGCTTCTTACGCCCCTTATATATGTGCTGCGGTGCACGATGGCAATCAGTTTCGAAAATCCCTTTGGGAGAATTGCACCCATACGGCCTACGAGCGATGGTACGAGGAAGATCCCTGTACAAGGGAATTGATCGCATCCCATCCCATTGTTATTTCGGGTTCTGACAGCCGTTTTGAATATGATTTAAACCGGCCTCCGGAGGATTGTATTTTTGAGGATGCCTGGGGCAAACCCCTTTGGAGGTCCAAACTTCCGGAGGTGGAAAGGGAGCTAAGTCTTTCGAAACACAATGCTTTTTTTAGGGTTGCCCATGCCCTGACGGCCCAAATTGAATCGAAATACGGGGCGGCTTTGGTTTTTGACATGCACAGCTACAACTGGAAGCGGTGGGAGCGGGAAGTGCCGACCTGGAACCTGGGAACTACCAATATCGATAATTCCCGTTTTGGGGTTTTAGCAGAATCCTGGAGGTCCAGACTCGCACAGATTCAATTGCCCAATGGGATTCCTTCGACAGCCCGTATTAACGACGTATTTTTTGGAAAAGGCTATTTTTTGAAGTACCTCACCGATACTTTTGATAATACCCTGGTCCTCGCTACGGAAATCTCGAAAGTCTATTGCGATGAAACCACGGGTATAATATTTCCTGAAGTCGTAGATTCCGCGGCGCGTCAATTAAAAGAATTGATACCTTTGCAGCTCACTGAATTCCAGGAATATCTATGATTG
This sequence comes from uncultured Robiginitalea sp., assembly GCA_964514365.1. Taxonomy (GTDB): domain Bacteria; phylum Bacteroidota; class Bacteroidia; order Flavobacteriales; family Flavobacteriaceae; genus Robiginitalea. The sequence goes on from CAZEQO010000027.1 coordinate 16,509, forward strand.
AAGTTGCCCTGCGGCCCGAGCTCAAGGAGCGGTATAAAACTATTTTTGAGATCGACGCCCATCTCGACCGACTGGTTCAGCGGATTGAATTGCTCAGTTATATCAATCCCCTGAATGCCGAAAAGGAGAAGCATCGGTTCTTCGCTTCCAAATACAATGAAGACCCACAGTTCAAATACCCGAAACTCAAGTTCGACCCCTATAAACTACACCAGTTATTCTTTTCACATCGCCTGGACCAAATAGAAGATGAAAGCATAAGAAATCTCTATAAGGAAGTGATCTACTTCTACTCAAACATGGTCCAGTGTATAGAGACCATAGGGGATGGAAAGGATTTTTATTACAATTCCCTGCGCGTCTACGGCACTCCCACAGATCGGGATGTACAAAATGCAAAATTTATTCTCCATTTCGATGAGGATCCCCCGTCAGAGGCCATGGAACGGAAATTTACCCCTAAACAGGCGTATGCGTATTTTACGGAATTCGCACAGGCCTATTCTTTTCCGCTCAATATCCGCCTGACTCCTCATATAGCCGCCGATGCCATGGTTAGCAACAGCAGCAGGAGCATGCTGCTTAAGCGCAATACACGCTTTAGCGATAATCAACTGCTCACCCTGGCCCATCACGAAATAGGCGTGCATATGGTGACGACCTTTAATGGTTTGCAACAGCCCCTGCACATTTTTTCTAACGGTTTCCCCAACAATGTAGAGACTCAGGAAGGCCTTGCTGTTTTTAGTGAATACATGGGTGGGGCACTCACAGTAAAAAGGCTTAAAGAGTTGTCTTATCGTGTTTTGGCTACACACACCTTAAGTAAAGGTTTTACTTTTTCCGATACTTTTGATCTGATTCACAATCAGTACAAACTGAATCGGGAAGCCGCTTTTAATATCACCCTGAGGGCGCACAGGGGAGGTGGCTTTACAAAAGATCGATTATATCTGAGTGGACTCAGGAAGATTTACAAACGCTATCAAAAAGGAAAGTCATTGGACCCGCTTTTATCCGGGAAGGTCTCCATGGAATACGAGAAAGACATCCTGCACTTGCAAAACCTGGGATTGAGCCAAAACGGCCCTCATGAATCCCTGAGTTTCCGCGAGAAAAATATCGATAACCCTACCCTGGATTTTATACTCAACAACCTGAAGTAATCAGGAGGTCTGCAGGAATTTGGAGTTCAGCTCGGCATTGGGAACCATACACTGCTCCTTCTTGCCAAAAAGACTGTACCGATTTTTAGCAATCAGGTCGTAAAGGCCATCACGGACCGAACGTGGAATCCATCCCAGCAATGTGGGTGCCCACGTATAGCCTTTTATATTTCGGGCTATTTCCAGGGCAGCATCGGATTTTATAAAATAGGCCACCCCCGGGTCTATAAATATAATGGAATCCAATTGTGAGGTGTCCACTCTGCGCTCCTTAAGAAGCTTTTCGGCTATTGCGCTTTGCAGGGGTGCGAATCGAAAAACATCAGCCTGGTCCCGCCTGATTACCCATTGTACGGCACCATTACAGAGGTTGCAGACCCCATCGAACAAAATGATCTTTTTTCCCGATTCTACTTGCATAATGCAAAGGTAGGGGATAAGGGGGAAATGGTCGCATAGGATGTTGCCTGAGGGCATTAAACCCTATGTTTGTAGGTTGCTCTATATGCGGGGACACTCTTCAGGTGTTGGGTGTGATTTCAGATTGCGGGGTTGGCCGCTATCTTTTCCCAGGGTGGGGGAGATTCCCCCTTCGCGTCTATGACCTTCCGGAAGACACCAGTTCCAGTTGGTCTACCGAGACCTCGGTGGTAAACATACCGTAATTAACCAGGGCCTTTTGTTTTTCAATCCTGTCGATGCTTCCTACCGATTTGGAATCCGAAAGGCGTACCTGATCTCCAATTTTAAAAACCGGCCTTGGTTTTTTCGATTCAGATTTCTCAGCGCTCCTCTTTTCGGCCTTTTTCTTTTTGCGGATGGTTTGAACTTCCCGATGCAATTCCTTCTTGACTGACTCCGGGGGTTGGGTAATTTCCTTTGCAGGTTTGGAAGCCTTTGGTTTCCGTTTACTGTTCTCAGTTTCTACAATCCGTAAAAGATCTGAGATCAGGGGGCGCTTCTTTTTGGTCTTGTAGTATTTCTCTGCCGCCTTATCCACGCGGGTGCCCAGGTGTATCATGCGCTGGTTGTAATCGTAGAGTTCCTGGTAACTGCTCAGCTTGGACTGAATTTTTTCATTCAGGACTTCCAGCTTCTGTGCTTCTATTCGAGCCCTGGACTCTTCTTCCTGCAACCTGTCTTCGGTTCGCGCCATTTTACTCCGCTCTTTCTGGAGTTTGGCGATCGTCTGGTCAAACCGCAGTTTTCCCCGGGCAACTTTTTTGCGGGCTTTGTTAATCAGGCTGTAAGGGATTCCATTTTTCTGGGCTACCTCAAAGGTAAATGAGCTTCCCGGTTGTCCCATTTCCAGTTGAAAAGTAGGCTCGAGGGTTTTGCTGTTAAAAAGCATATTTGCATTTGAGGCATGGGGGAGCTCATCTGCAAGCGCTTTTAAATTGGCATAATGAGTGGTGATCACTCCAAATGCGCCGCAATCGTAAAAGGTCTCCAGGAAAGTTTCCGCAAGTGCTCCTCCGAGTTCAGGATCACTTCCCGTACCGAATTCATCGATTAAAAAGAGGGTGTCCTCATCGCATTTTCGCAAGAAGCGATTCATGTTCTTCAGTCGATACGAATAGGTGCTCAAATGATTTTCTATGGACTGATGATCTCCTATATCGGTTAAGATCTGATTAAAAAAGCAAGCCGTGCTCCCTTCTTTAACCGGGATGAGCATCCCGCTCTGAAGCATGAGTTGCAGCAGGCCAATTGTTTTAAGGGTAATACTCTTCCCTCCTGCATTGGGCCCGGAAATCACAATGATCCGGTTATCAGGACTCAATTCCAGGGTTTGAGGCCATGTTTTCTCGCCTCTTTCTTTGTTGTTGAGCAGCAACAGCGGATGATAGGCCTGCAAGAGCAACAGCTCATTATCCTTATTTATTTCCGGGAGTATACCGCCTATATCCACAGCTAAAAGGGCCTTGGCCGCACACAGGTCAATTTCTGCCAGTATATCCTGGTAGTCTTTGAGATCCTGGATAAAAGGACGCAGTTCTCCCCCCAGAATTCGCAGAATTCGCTGGATTTCCTCTTTTTCCTCCAGATAACAGAGCTGCAATTCCCTGGAATGCACCAAAGCGGCCTCGGGAGCAATAAATACAATACTCCCGGTTTTTGAGGTGCCCAGGGCACTCCCTTTTACTTTCCTTCGGTACATCGCTTTGACGGCAAGGACTCTCTGGTTTTCTAGGGTGGATTCCCGGATTTCATCCAGATATTCTAGTTTTGAATACCGGGAAAGGGCTGCGTTGAAACTTTGATTGGCTTTTCCCTGTAACCCCCTTATTTGTCGGCGAAGGATTGCGAGTTCGGAAGAGGCAGTATCCTTAATCTCCCCATGCCTGTCGATGACGGCATCAATACACTCAGGGATCTCTTTTTTGAAGGGTACCTGACTTGCCCATTGCTCCAGCAATGGAAAATACTCGATGAATTTTTTCAAAAACCGTTGGTGTTGCTCAATCAAACGAGCGATAAAGGCAAATTTCCGGAAGGCTTCTACAGGGAGTAAGCTGTTTTCGATCCGGAGGGCTTCCAGTTCCGCGTCAATAGACTCAAACCCATGGTTGGGCAACCTGTTTTCGCTTTCGAGGGAAGTGAGGTATTCCCGTGTCCGACCCAGGGACTCCCTGAGCAAAACTTCATCCCTAAAAGGAATGAGTTCCTCTGCCAGGGCCCTGCCCGGACCTGTCACGCTCCGCGATTTTAGTAATGCACAGACTCTCGGAAACTCGAGGTCCTCGAGCGTTTTTTTAGATACTTTATTCATAGGATTTTGAAAACAACTCAAAGTTACGCATTGCGATTAAATCTGTCCCGTCTCTTGCCACAGAACCTTTCTGATCATATCCTGTGGCTTTTAGCGCTGCTTTTTGTATCTTTAAAAGACTGTAAGAAATCTGTTTATGTGCCCGGAGGAGAAGTATAATTCAGACGCCTGGATACGGATCAGAAGACTACCCTATCTGATAGCCATGGCAATGGAAGGAGCTGGCAGAAGTGGTATTGCCGGATCTGCCAGTGAACGACTGGCTATGGCCCATGGTTTGGCTGATGGGCGCAATGCATTTCCGGACAATCAACTCATTCAGGCCATTGTCCCTGAAGCAGAAAATGAAAGTCAGCAAATAGTGGATACTTCTGCCAAACACGATGAAATCATGGATTGTCTGGCCAGATTGGGAATCCACAAACATTCCGGGTTATTAGACCATATTTTTAGGTTAATCCCTATTGTTCTTTCAGATCTTGAGTCGCAGGAAAGCCATCAGACCATCGAGGAATATAAAACCTGGACGCTCAATCTTGCCGAGCGCATCGCAAAAGCGGGCAAGGAAGGCAGTGTTTGGGGATTCGGAGGCGAGTGGTTTAGTGAAAAGGAGCGGGATTTTTTTAAGAAGCTCAATGATGCCCTGATGCCCTGAATTGTTTCAAAGATTGAAAGAACCCTCACCATTATGAAGGTTTCCCTTGAAGGCGGCTGGAAGCCACTTTTAGAACCCGAATTCGATACACCATATTTTAAGAGTCTGGTTTCCTTCGTTCGGAAGGAATATCAGCAGCACCAGTGCTATCCCAGGGGAAGCGATATATTTGCTGCCTTTGCACATTGCCCACCGGACAAAGTCAGGGTTGTGATCTTAGGACAAGATCCTTATCACGGCCCCGATCAGGCTAACGGATTGTCATTCTCTGTTCGCAATGGCCTGCGTCATCCTCCTTCATTAGTCAATATTTTTCGGGAAATTCAGGCCGATACAGGGGCTGAGTATCCTGAAAACGGGGATCTCACCCGCTGGGCAGAACAGGGCGTCCTGCTGCTCAATGCTGTTTTGACCGTCCGTGCAGGATCTGCAGGAAGCCATCGCAATAAGGGATGGGAGGTCTTTACGGATGCAGTGATCCGAAAGCTTTCTCAAAGCCGGGAAGGTTTAATTTTCCTTCTCTGGGGAGGGTATGCCAAAAAGAAAACCCCGCTGATAGATCTCGATAAACACCATGTGCTCACCTCGGGGCATCCTTCCCCTTTGAGTGCAAACAGGGGTCATTGGTTTGGCAACAGGCATTTTAGCAAGGTGAACGAACTATTGCAACTTAAAAACAGTCCTCCCATTACCTGGTGAAACTTCCGGACAGCCTGCGGAAGGATCACCTTTATCGCGGAAGGATCGCCTTTATTAAAGTCCCTTAAGTAGGGGTTATAGACGGTTTATGGATTTTATCATGGAATGCCCCTTACAGGCTACTGGGTTTCCACAGCATATTTTCTATGAGCATCTTATTAGATAGAAGGTTTAATTCATTAAGTGTATCTGACACTTTTTCAAGCACTTCAAGTTCTAATTGTTCCTGGCTCCAACGGGTAAGTGACAACCACTCCCGTATGTCAGAAAGGGTCTGTTTATAGTAATTCGAAAGGGTTCTGTCAATGCTGGGAATCAGCTTGAATTCGGAAGTGTATCCGTTAATAATTTCGAGCAAGTCGGACAGCAAGCCGGGTTCATCCCGGGCAAAATCCGCCCTGGCCACAATTACAAAACAGGGCCAGGGGGTAGGGCATACTCCAACCCTTCGAAATACTCCCTGATCAACAAGGGGCTGGGTCGTAAATTTTTCCCACATAAAATAATCTGCCCGCTCTTCCCTCAGTGCCTGAACGGCCCCATCCAGGGTATTGATCACCTCAAATTCAAGCGCATCTGCGGGCCAGGCCATATGCTTTGCATGAACAAAAGCCATAAGATGACTCCCGCTTCCATACCTGCTGATCGCAGCCCTTTTATTTACCAGTTCCGCCTGTGTTGTATACGTACTTTGTGCATTTACGTGAACTCCCCAGAGTAGGGGGGTTGCGATATACTCCTGCACAATAATGGCCTCGAGACCTTCCGAAACCGCCCTGACGTAGCCTTCAGTTAGCAGAATGGCCAGATCTGCCTTCCCTGAATTCAATAATTCTACCATCCTCCCTGTGCCTTCAGGGACATCGGTCCACTCCAGGTTAATCCCGCGTTTTTGAAAGGCACCTTCATCCAAAGCGAGGTGCCAGGGGAAATTAAAGTGTTCCGGCACCCCAACAATTTGTATTTTTCGATTCATAGCAGTTAGAGAGGGTTTACACTGTTGTGGTGAGATTACGCAGTGTGGTTCGAATCATGTGATCTACGGCTGATGCGGGGTCTGAACTAAAGGTACCCGTTATTCTATTGGCCAGTATGCAGTTTACCGAGGCCGCTTTGTGCCCCATTAGGCGAGCCAGCCCAAATATTCCGGCAGTTTCCATTTCCATATTTGTAATCCTGAGATTGTGGTGGCGGAAAGCGCTCAGGATTTCACTCAAGTTAGGTTGCCCCGGTTTTAAGCGCAGGGATCGCCCCTGAGGGGCATAGAAACCAGGATTAGTCGCGGTAAAGCCCCGGATCATTTCCTCGGAGTGAAGGTGGTCGCAAAGTTCGGGGTTTGCATTTACCACATACGGAATGGCCTTAAACACTGACCAGTCACTATATTCCACAAAGGCAAATTGTATATCGGCAACCTGTATCTTTTCACTTTCGTAAAAATGGAGTAATCCGTCAAAACCTATGGCGAGATCGCTTAAAACCAGGGCGTCAGTGGGTATGTCCGCCTGAAGGGCGCCAGAGGTTCCCAGTCGGATCAGGTTCAGGGCTTTCAGGGTGCTGCGCACCTCCCGCCGTTGAAAATCAATATTGACCAGGGCATCCAGCTCATTGAGGACAATATCGATATTGTCCGTTCCGATACCGGTGGAGACAACACTGATCCGAAGACCTTTGAAGGTGCCCGTATGGGTTATGAATTCCCTTTTTGATTTTTTGAGTTCTATATGATCAAAATACTGTGACACCCTGGCGACACGATCGGGGTCTCCAACCAGGAGTACGGTAGGGGCGAGGTCTTCAGGATGTAGGTTAAGGTGGTAAATGGACTGATCCGCATTCAGGATCAACTCAGAGGCCTTAAGGGACATGTCAGAGTTTTAAGATCCTTCCCGCTTCGGAATTGTAGAGGTAGTTGTATTTCAGTGCACCACCCAAATAGGCTTCCGTATCCCGAAGGGTTGCGTAGTAGTTGTCTTTATTTTCCAGGATCTCTTTGCCCTTTTTACTCAGGCGTACCGGATTGAAAGAATGAAATAAAGGTCGGAGGTTTTTAAGGATTCTCTGGTATTGCGTATCGCCGAAGCCATACCAGCCCTGGTCCTGGAGCAGGTTGCTCATCAAGGCCTTTTTAGAAGAGGATTTGCCTTCTGCAGCCACTTGTAACACCCGGTTTTCTATTTCATTCAAACCATTTTTGATAGCCGGGAAACGACGCAAATGGGCCTTAAGGGCATCCTCGAGATACCTGAACTTATATAACTCAAAATCAGAGAGGTTCTCCAGGCGTATCGGGTTATCACTGCAATACAACTGCCAGACATAATCTGCGTATTCAATGTCATTCTGGCTCAGGGCTACCCGAGACTTAAAATGCGCCTGAATCTGATCGTCAGTCAATTCATTGAGTCCATAAAGCCGACTCGAATCATCTTCATATCCGGAACACACCAGGGATATTTGAACGTGTCTGCGATGGGTTTTGAGCCAACTGATGACGGCCAGCATATTGACTTGACAAAAAAGATCGTACTCAAACCAAAGCACAATGTGATCTTGCTGCTTATGGTTGCATAAAGATCGGTATTCCTTTAGTGTTTTTTCAATGAACCATGATTTAGAGACCTTGTAATTCTTGTTAAGAAATTCAAATCTGGTTTTCCAAAATGATTCACTTCCTACGTTGGTAAGGGTCTTGCCTTCACACAGCATTTCACGCCATGTAATAATATCTCCCTTTAAATTGAGTTGCTGAAGACGTTCCGTAAAACTGTCCCCGTTGGTAATGTGAAGTAGGGAACTCATTTCCAATTTGGTTTAGGTTCTGACTGTTAAATGTACTGTTTACCATTTAATATTCAAAGAATTTAACAGAAAAACCATTTGGTTTTCTATTTCAATCTGGTAGGTCTAAATGGTTATCCACCAACACGTTTCACTGAAAAGCCCATGTCCTGTAGTATTTGCATAATTTGATCTCTGTAATCCCCTTGGATAATGATTTGATCATTTTTAAAACTGCCCCCAACGCTTAGTTTGGTTTTTAGGGTTTTGGTCAATTTTTTGAAATCGGCATCGGCCCCGGTGTAACCTTCTAAAATAGTCGTAGGCTTCCCTTTTCGTTTCTCATACTTGCAAATTATGGGGTCGTCTTGTAGCCAAAGGCCATGTTTTGGTGCATCCTGTGGTGTCTCTTCCGGCTTGTGGTCTGGGAAAAGGTTTTGTAGTTGGTCTTTGAGGTCCATGTGTTATTTTTTTATCAAGCCAAGTTCTATGAGTCGCTCCTGCAAGAACTCTCCTGCCGTAATATCCTCATATAGCTTAGGATGGTCTTTGTCTACACAGTTCTCCAAGCAGTTTAAGGGCATTTCACTTTTGGGATGCATAAAAAAGGGTATGGAATAGCGTGATGTGCCCCAAAGCTCCTTGGGCGGGTTGACTACTTGGTGTATCGTAGACTTTAATTTGTTGTTGGATAGTCGAGACAGCATATCACCAACATTGATCATCAATTGGTCCGTTCTGGCGATAGCATCGATCCATTCCCCATCATGGTTCTGTACTTGAAGGCCCTTGCCATGCGCACCCATGAGGAGTGTAATAAGGTTGATATCGCCGTGTGCCGCGGCCCTGACGGCGTTTTTGGGTTCTTGGGTAATGGGAGGGTAGTGTATGGGCCTTAAGATAGAGTTCCCATTTTTAATGTAGCCATCAAAATAATGCTCTTCCAGTCCTAAATGTAAGGCCAAGGCTCGGAGTACATAAGTTGCGGTCTTCTCCAGCATTTTAAAAGTTTCTTTCCCTACCTCGTTAAAGTGGGGCAGTTCCCTAACCACTACGTTTTTCGGATATTCCGCTTCCAATTTCGGGTCGTTCTCCACATATTGGCCAAAATGCCAAAACTCTTTTAAATCGCCTTCCTTACGACCTTTGGCGTGCTCCTTTCCAAAAGAGGTGTATCCCCGTTGCCCACCAATGCCCTCAATTTCGTAGGTGTCCTTAACTTCTTGGGGTAGGGCAAAAAACTTTTTTATTTCATCATAAAGC
>CAZEQO010000028.1:0-12655 GCA_964514365.1 uncultured Robiginitalea sp.
AAAAAACATCTTTCAGTTCCCTCGAAAAGCGGGTGCAAATATAAAGGGGTTTTTTCGCTTCCACAAACCCCCAATGAAAAAAAATCACTTAAATCTTTCCCAATATTTTAGGGGTTTGATTTTTAGCTGTTTACAAAGTGTTTTTTTGAGAATAAAATGCAGGTCAGGCCATTTTTAGCGCTCGGGGGCATTCCCCTTGCACAGATAAAACGACGGCAAAACGCCAAAGGTTTAGGAAAAAAAGTTCCAAACAAGCCCAAACCGGATGACAAAATCGCGGTAGGGATAATCCGGGGCAGCGTAAAAATTATAGTTTGAAAAGGAAGAATTGAAATGCTCCAGCTTAAAGTAAATCCGGGCCTGGCGGACCTTGGCATTTATAAAGAAATCCAGAAGGGGGAAATTCCCGAGCTCCTCCCGCTCCTGGGTATAAAACTCAGCCAGGATGGGGTTGTATCCATCCATATAGTATGCCGTGAAGTACTTAAAAGTAATCCCGGTCTGAATAAACATTGCCTTTTTAAAGACATCACTGGAAAAGTATAGGGAATTCCGGGTAGTCAGGGCGGGGAGGTTCCGGATATTGCCGGGCTGATCCACCTGCTGGTACAACAGGGTGTTGTTGAGCGCCCATTTACGCCACTTAAATTCCTTCTCGTACTTTATTCTCAGTTGGTTGATACGCGCCCCTTCCTGAAACGGGCGGATAAAGCTGCGCTCCTCCCCTTCTTCTATTGCCTCAGCATCGGCCGTGGATCTGAAATAGGAATAGTTCTCCACAGAACTGATCTGCCCTTCCAGTATGCCCCAGGTCCGGGAATCAAATCGCGCAAAGAGACTCTGCACCTGTTCGTTTTCAAAAACCGCGCTATTATCCCAGTTGTAGTTCAGGTAATCGGACTGATAGAGCAGAAAATTAAAATCCGGCTTCCGCGCCGAATGGTGAATACCGGCAGAAAAATCGTGCTTCTCCCCAAGGGGCACATAAACCGTTGCGTCGAGATAGGACCCGGTGAGATCCCCTGTGACCCCAATCCCGCCTTTCCCCTGAATGCGAAAGGGCCCGAAATCCTTATCCCAGGCAGCTCCTGCAACCACTTCCTCTCCGGTTAAGCGGTTGGGAATAACCCCGCCCGGTGTCTGCAGTATACTGGTAAAGTAATAACTGTAATTATAAAGGCTCACCTGGGCCCGCAGGTCCCCGATCACCTTGTTTGTGAATCCCAGATGGAGCTGGTTGTAATACGTTTTCAAAAAGGCCTGGTCATCGACAGGTTGAAAAATCAGATCCCCGAAATATTCATTCGTATTACCTGCCTGTCGGTACTGGTAATATTTGGACTCGTATTCGAACTGATGCCCCAGACTCAGACTACCCCTGCGGGAAAGACTATCCCTGCCCCCTCCCAGCAGGCGAAATTGATGGTCCAGATAATAACGCTTCCCATTGACCCGATTGGTGACATCGCTAAACCTCACATCCACAGAGGAGCGATTTGTGAAATCCGAATCCCCCGACTCAAACTGGCCTTCCTTATCCAGAAGCCCTCCGTTTTCCTGTCCCTCTATATCCTGACTGGCGTAATGGGCCCGCATACGGTATCGCTCGTTATCGGTTTGATAACTGATGGTAGTCCTGAAATTCCCGGAATTCATCCCATCTTCCCTGTATTTTCCATCCGAACGAAAGCCCTTGTAGGCAATAGAAATATTAAGGTTTCTCGACGTGTTGAACGTCAGCATAGCATCCAGGAGCTGCCCCCTTTCCAGGGTGGTTTTGAAGAACAACTCCGTCATGGGCGTCGCCACATTGTAATATGAAATATCTTCCGTCTGGTAATAATTAAAATGCCTTGCCCGGGCTCCCAACTGGGGATACCATTTAACCTTATTAAGGTTTACACCCAAACGGTTATAGGGTTGCCCGATGTTAGAAAACGGCATCAACTCAAAATCATCCCGGCGCAGGTAATTGTACTTATAATCCTTTTGAATCGTGAGGCTCGTGTCTAAATAAGTTGTATCGCGGGCAAAAGAGATAATCTTATAATCCTCAACGGTCAGGGTATCTGTAGGGTCCTTCACCTTCGTACCCCGGGCCATCCGCTCCCTGAGTTGTGTCGTGTCTAAATCCCTTTTGGGTTGCGTGCGTTCCTGCTGGCCCAATACGGGCAGCGTGAGGATGAGGAACAGTAGGACGGATAACAGCCGCATAAAGGATATTTTCAGGGCAAAGGTACTTTTTTTGTTCAGATTGATGGAGCAATGACATCTGGTAAATTCAGCCTGTAAAGAAGCTAGAGTAGAATAACTACTACCCTATCCTGTGAAGGTGTTTGATTATCGTAAAAAGTTGAAAATCTCCCCATTTTTAAGCATCTTTACAAAAAAAATTGCAATGAAGTTTTCATTCTTCATAGGGTGTCTTTTGCTTAGCACCATTACGTTTGCTCAATTTAACGAATCAGCACCGTGGATGTTGAGCCTTAAGGATTCTAAATCGGTATCCGCCAAGGGCTCGGAACAACGATACAGCCTCAGTGAAATTTCAGATGCTTTCCACCAATACTGGAAAGGTAAGGACTCCTTAGCCAAAGGCAGCGGTTTCAAACCTTATATGAGGTGGGAAAATTACTGGCAACACTTTACTGACGAAAACGGCTATATCCCCACTTCCAAAGAGCTCTGGGATACCTGGCAGGAAGTTCAGAACCTGAATGCAGAAGTCAATCCGGTGAGCAGTTGGACAGCCCTGGGACCCTTTTCAAGCGGTACTCTAGCCATCGGTCAACCTGGCGCAGGTCGCATCAATGCCGTCGCTGTGGACCCCAACAATGAGAATACCTGGTATGCCGGAGCACCTTCAGGAGGCCTTTGGAAATCGGTAGACGCAGGTAATACCTGGGTTAACCTCTTTGATGATTTTGCCCAAATAGGGGTTTCGGGCATTGCCATAGACCCGAATGATTCAAATGTAATTTATATAGCTACCGGCGATGATGACGCTTTTGATTCCTACAGTATTGGGGTATTTAAATCTACAGACGGAGGCTTAAACTGGAATGCGACCAGTTTGAATACTCAGATTAGTGACTTCAGCTGGAGTATGAATGAGATCTTTATAGATCCCACCAACTCCAATATTGTCTGGGTCGCCACCAATAAAGGACTGTATAAATCCACTGATGCAGGTGCCACCTGGGAGAAAACTTTTCAAAATACTGTAGGAGACTTTCGTTTGAAACCAGGAGATCCAAATACCATTTATCTGGTTACCCAAAGTTCCTTTCATGTATCGAGGGATGGAGGAGCTTCCTGGACACAGATTACCCAGACTTTTCCACCCGGAGCCGGTAGGCTTGTAATTGGAGTATCCCCGGCCAATCCTTTGGTGGTTTACGTTTTGGTTGCAGGCACCATTAACAACAACTCGCCCTTTCTTGGCCTATTCCGTTCGGACGATAGCGGTGCCACATTTCGCCAGACCCGTAATACCACTGATATCTTTGAACGCAACCAGGCCTGGTATAACCTCTGTATAGCTGTTTCGCCTACCAATGTAGATGAAGTGTACACGGGGGCCATCAATATTTGGAAAAGTATAGATGGAGGGGATTCTTTTGTTCGCCTCAACAATAACGACTCAGATGTAAGCCAGGCCTATACGCATGTGGACATCCACACCCTTAAGTTCTTTAATAACAAATTGTATACAGGTACCGACGGGGGCTTCTATGAGACGGATGACGGTGGATTGAGTTTTACGGATTACAACAATGGGTTGGCAGTCACCCAATTTTACCGGATGTCCATAGCCAAAAACAACGCCTCCAAAATAAGTGGGGGGAGCCAGGATAACTCTGGTTTTGTCTATAACGACCAGGAGTGGAATATCTACACCAGTGGGGATGGTATGGACTACGAGATCAACCCGGTTAACAGCAATGAGGTATATGGCTTTGTACAATTTGGCTCTGTCTTGTTCATCAGTACAAATTCTGGTCAAAACCTGGGTGGAGTTAGCGCTCCGAGAGATTCAAACGGGAATCCCATTTCTGGGGAATGGATCACCCCACTTGCCATCAGCCGGGACGGAGAGGTATATGCAGGTTTTGATGCGGTTTATAAACTAAGCGGTAATACTTGGGAAAAAGTGTCTCCCACCATTGGGACAGATGCTCTTGACGATCTGGAAATTGATCCTCTTAATCCACAGGTCATGTATGTCGCCGAGGGAAGGAATATCTATCGCAGCCAGAATGGAGGAGTAACCTTTCTCTTTTTAAAATCCTTTGCGGCGGAAATATCTGATATTGCCATTAATACTTTGGATTCAAATATCCTTTATGTGACCACTTCAAGAAGGGTTGGTCGAACCCAGGACGAAGATCCTCAGGCCACCAGAGGCGTATTTAAACTGACGGTGGAAGGAAACACAGCAACTGAGGAAAATATTACCCTCAATATTCCCACAGATCTGGCCTTTTTCTCGGTGGCCCACCAGGGGAGAGACGAGACCAATCCAATATTTGTAGGAACCAGTGTAGGAGTATTTCGATTAGACGACACCTTGAACGAATGGGAGGAATACAGTACCGGACTGCCGAATACCGCTGTAAGTGACCTGGAAATTAGCCTTGATGATGAGGTATTGGTAGCGAGTACTTACGGAAGGGGAATATGGTCTTCACCTATCCCCGCCCAGGAACCCAATAATGATGTTAAATTGATTTCCCTCAGCCCCACTCCATTTACTGTTCTTTGCGGGGAGGTTTTTCCGGAAATAGTTGTTGAAAACAATGGAATTAATCCTATCGACGAAATAAATATTGAGTACAACATTAATGGGGGGGCGGCCCAAAGCGTCAGTTGGCGTGAAAGTACGCTGCTCACCAATGAACAGGCGGTGATTCCCCTGCCACCCCTAAACTCTGCGGTTAAAACAGGAATTACCATTGACGTTACCGTAAGTGTTGAAAATGATGCTTTCGCCGATAACAATTCAGCCACCACTACTTTTTACACCAATGACTTTGGGGTGGGAGATGCCCTGAATGATTTTGAAGCTGTTGATGAGACCCTGCTTACTTACAATGAGACCGGAGGCAGCAGTTTATGGGAAAAAGGAGTACCTGAAGGAAGCCTGCTTAATGAGGCAGCATCAGGCACACAGGTGTACGGCACCAACCTGGATGGAAATTACCCGGATAACTCCAGGTCTTTCCTGGTAAGTAATTGTTACGAATTCTCCTCTATCCTGGCGCCAGTACTCTCTTTTAAAATGGCCTATGACCTCGAAGAAAATTTCGATGTGGTCTATGTTCAGTATTCTACCAATGAGGGTGAGAGTTGGGAGGTACTGGGAAATATCAACAGCGAGCCCAACTGGTACACCAGCGACCGAACCAATGCGAGTTCTGGGACGGATGACGACTGTCAGCAATGCCCGGGAGCACAATGGACGGGTACCAACGCCACGCTGACAGAGTACAGCTATGATTTTACGGCGAATGCCAACCTTGGGGAAACGGACCTTACTTCAGAGGATTCAATTATTTTCCGTATAACTTTTGTTTCAGACCAGTTTGAGAACCAGGAAGGAGTTATAATCGATGATTTCGTGGTAAGTGGTTTTCAGGATGACGATGACGACGACAATGACGGGGTCCTTGATGTAGATGACAACTGTCCTTTAACCGGGAATTCCGGGCAGCTGGATACCGATGGGGATGGGATTGGTGATGCTTGCGATACTGACGACGATAATGACGGCGTCCCTGATGTTTCAGATAACTGCCCGCTTATTGCCAATCCGGGACAAGAAGATACAGACGAAGATGGAATTGGGGATTTCTGCGATCAGGATGCCGACAACGATGGTGTTCTTAATGACAGCGACCTTTGTGAAAATACTCCCTCTGGTGCGGTGGTCGACATTGATGGATGTGAGGTGTTTTCTCTGCCGCCAAACAATTTCAGCATCCAGACCTTGGGCGAGAGCTGCACTTCACAGGATAATGGTCAAATCCTGATTTCAGCAGCAGAAACCCTGAATTATTCTGCAGAACTCAGTGAGGGGGGCAACAGCCTTGCAACCCAGAATTTTGAGCAAGAAACCAGTTTTACCGGCCTGGGCGCTGGAACCTATGAATTGTGCCTGGAAGTATCAGGACAGTCAGATTATCGGGCTTGCTACACTTTAGAAATATCGGAGCCAGAAGCCTTATCGGTTAGTGCAAAAGTTGTCAACCTGACCAGCCAGATCAACCTGGAGCTGGACGGTGCTAAAACGTACTTGATTTATTTAAACGATAAGCTCTATCAAACATCTGATTCCCGGATTAACCTGCCTTTGGAAACAGAGGTGACCGAATTGCGGGTAGTTTCCGAATTGGAATGTCAGGGAGAGTTTAAACAACTCATCAATTTAAGCAGTATCCCTCTGGTATCTCCAAATCCAATTGCAAGTGGTAACTTGGAAGTATTACTGCCAGACTCAGAAATAACTTCCGTTAACGTATCGCTCCACTCCCTCGAAGGGCAGCAATTGATATACCGAAAAGCTCCCCTTATGAATGGTAAGTTAATCCTTAATATGGACATGTATCCCGTTGGGATTTACCTGCTCAACATCAAGCAGGGCGATCAGTTGTACAATTACAAAATCATCAAAAAATGAATCCTTTTTACAAATTTTTGAGCCTGGGATTTGCACTTTCCTTGTTATTCTCCTGTAGCGGGGGCGATTCATCGGAGGAAGGCCCGGACCAGCAACCGGTTCCTGATCCCGCTGCGGCAACTCTGGTTTTTCCAGAGAATAATACGGAGTGTAATGAAGGGGAAATATTATCCTCTGATCAGAGTCGCGTAATCTTTCGATGGAATACCTCTCAAAACACAGACAGCTATGAGGTGCGGCTTGAGAATCTCAACACCAATACGGAAAGCAGGACCATTTCAACCAATAACGAAGCCGCGATAATTATTCAGAGGGGCACCCCTTATGAATGGTCAGTGACCTCCAGGGCAAATGGCACGAACCAAACAGCCATCAGTCCCGTCTGGCGATTTTACAATGCCGGCGAAGCTGTTAGTAATTATGCTCCTTTTCCGGCTACGGCCGTATTCCCTCAAAGAGGCAGTACACTCGCCAATGCAGGAACGATAACGCTTTCGTGGGAGACATCGGATATCGATAATGATCTGGTTTCCTACGATATATACTTCGAAGTGAGCAATACAAACCCACAAAACCTGGTGGGCACCACTACGGAAAACACCCTTGAAATAAATATATCCAATTCCTCCATTTATTACTGGCAGGTAGTCAGTAAAGATGCTGCCGGGAACAGTTCTGTTTCCGAGGTATTTCAGTTTGCTGTTGAATAAGGCCAGTGGTAAAACTCCCGGACTCTTTAATAAAAGACGAATTTAATCCTGAAAAAATCAATTAATATTTAACGGAATACTATTATGAAAGCATTAAGTCTTATGCTCTTATTACCTTTTATCGGTGCCGCACAGTTTACCCTGAATAACCCCCAGGGAGGAGTATTGCAATTATCAACCATAAATCGGTCTTTAGACCCGGAGGACACTAATGGCTCCCCATACCTTAATGATGAGTTTAAAGAAGGAAAGGTATATGTAAACGGGGATATCTCCCTTGAAAAACCCATGCGATATAACGCCTACAAGAGCGAAATAGAAATTTTTGCCGGAGAAAAAGAATATGCACCCCTTCTGAAACGGGCATACATTATTGCTAAAATAGGTGATAAGACGTATAAAATGCTTCCTTATACCACCGATAAGGATTTGCAGCGAGTCGGCTACTTTAACCCTCTTAATGAAGGAAATACTGTCCTATTGTTTAAACCAGAAGTCATATTACGTCAGGGTAAGGTGCCAGATACCAACTACGACAGGTTCAGACCCCCTACCTTTATCGATATCAGTTCGTATTACATAAAAAAAGGCGAAGCACCAGCTGAAAAAACCCGTTTAAGTAAAAATTGGGTATTAAAAACTTTGGGAGATAACAAAAAGGAATTGCAGGAATATATCTCCAGCAATAAACTCAATCTAAGACAAGAAGAGGATGTTGTTGCACTCCTCGATTTTTACAACAGCCTGTAAACCCATTAAGACCCGGCTTCATAATACGCGCCGTTGTGCTGACCATGGTACTCTAAATTTATGAGAAAACCATCTTGCCCTTTTGTCAGAGGGTTATAGGCACATGCTGGACGCACTCTACAAAGGGAATTTACCATCTGTACTGCATCCCTTTAATCGCTTAACATATACTAATGACGGGGTGCTCAAGTTTTGAAGCCTACCTGGCAAACATTGGACCGTAGAAAAAAGTCCAGAAAATATACCAATCAAAAGAGAAAGATCGAACTATACCTCAAAGACGCCTGGCTATCACAAGATCGTTTGTGTCAAAAGAGTTTAATCCAGCCGCTATTATTCCTTTGGAAATAGCCTTTAAGAATAATCAATGGTAAAAATTATACATAAAAAAACCGCCTTTTTAAGGCGGTTTTCTATCTCAACTATAAAATAGTATTACTGTTTCACCAGGGTCAGGAAATTTGGTATAAACCCGGGAGACACAATAGTGATGTCTATAAGCCCTGCACAAGACAACCCTGTCCCTGTGACCTGACCATATACTCCGGGACCAAAAGTGAAAAAATGTATATCTGTTTCGGCTCCGCCAAAAGTTACACTTCCCGATTCATCAACATTTAAAATCAAAGGGTCCGGATTCTCCTGAGCCACGGCTCCCTCTACAATGGTAATCTGGTTTGGTCCTGGTCCTGCAACAACCGTTCTGGTTGCGACTGCTCCGGGAAAGAAAGCGTCAAACTCATGCTGTATAACGTCATAAGTACCAACGAAGTCATCAATGATGATTTCAGGGCATCTTACTGTTACACCAAGATTGATGGTTGTAATACTATTGACTAAAAATTCCGCACCCTCGACACTCTCTAAATTAATCACAACCGCATCAGATGCGCTCGGTATATCCAGAGATGCAATGGTGGTTATGGCTATATCAGCCGTAAACTCACCTGCTGGGATAGATGCTGGAAATTCAATTGAATACAAAGCAGGATCCAGTGTTGATGCCTCTTCATCAATTGAAAAAGATAAGCTTCTATCTGTAGACGAAAGTGTTGAAACTCCAACCTTAATGATACTGGTGGTGTTTTCAGCAGGATTAAAAATGACTCTGGGAGTTGTCGTACCCCCATTAAACCCTGCAATTGCTCGGCCGTTTTCCACATCGAAAATCGGCGTTTCGTTTTCCTCACAGGAGATCCCCACAAGGGCTACCGCAAGAATTAGTGAAATTTTATATACTAGGTTTTTCATTGTTTTACTTTTTTAGTAACCGGGATTCTGGACCATATTAGGGTTAGCATTGATTTCCGCTACAGGGATAGGAAATTGGAACCTGAAATCACCGGCAGCAAGGGTTTGAACCTCGGCGGGTGTACCCGATCCATCTATGATATCCCCATTATCAGAACGCTCAACGGATTCTCCACGGCGCTTTAGATCAAAGAAACGGTGCCCTTCAAAACAAAGCTCAACCCTCCTCTCAAATTGAATAGCATCTTCGAGTGCCTGTCCGGATTCCCCAGGAGAAGTAAAGCCTGTAAAACGCTGTGCCCTTAATTCATCAAGCGTAGCAAGTGCTTCAGTCTCCAGTCCAAGCTCGTACTGGGCTTCAGCTTTATTCAACAGTACTTCAGCTGCACGCATTACTTTGATGTCTACACGGCCGTTGACCTGGCCAGTTTCACCGAGAAATTTGCGTACTGCATTGTAATCATTTCCCTGGTTGTTTCCCACGAACTGAATTACATTTCTTCGGAGATCATTCGCTGATATAGCATTAAAGAATTCAAACTCCACCGCGTATTCTGAAATCGTAGAAGAAGCGTTGGACTGGCTGTAAAGTACTCCGACGTTGTTGAAATTACTTTCTGACGTAGTGTTGACAGATAATTCCACAACAATACCGGCATTGCTGGTATCTTCATAGACATCCAGTAACTCTGCAGCGGTAGCCAGAGAAGTAGAAACCTCGTCTGCTGTATTTATAGCAAGCTCGTAGTCTCCGTTGTACAGATATACTCTTGACAGCAGACCGAATACTCCATTGCGATCCAGGCGGCCTTCCGTGTTGGAATCCGCAATTAACTGACTTGCAGTTTCCAAATCATTGATAATTTCAGCATAGTTACTGTCTACAGTTTCCCTGCTTGGCTGAGCGGTAGGATCTCCTGTGTCCCCATCCTCAACCTTGATGTAAACGATCCCATCTGAGGCACCTGCACCAGCACTTTGCGTGGGTATCTGGGCATATGTCCTTACAAGGTCAAAGTGTGCCCAGGCACGTGCAGCAAGAGCCTGGCCGAGGATATTGTCCTTTTCAGGTCCGTCAGCTAAATTATCGATCTGTCCGATTACCAGGTTAGCTGCATTTACAGCCTCATAGGCCTCACTCCAGTAAAGGGGTATTGCACCACCAGAATTAGGAACATAGCGGTAGTCGTAATAATTTTCATTAGATCTCCTGCCTGTTTGAACCAGTACGGTGTTATCGGAGAGGATATCCGGGATTCCCTGCATCCCACTAGCAGGACTGGAATAATAATTCCAGAGCTGGCTATAGATGCCGTCTACACCATTTTGGAAGGATGAAACACTGTTAAAAAATGTTTCAGGATTCCCTTCTGTAAATGGCTGCAGGTCATTAAGCTCATCGTCACAGGCTACAAAGCCCAGTGCGAGAACGAAAACCAAAATATATAAAAATCTATTTTTCATTTCTTTGCTCATTTTTTAATTAAAATCCTATTTCAACTCCAAAGGTGTAAGACCTTGTTTGTGGATAGCTAAAGAGAGAGAACTCTCCTGCTACAAAACCGGCATCCCCTGGTTCAGCTGTTTCTGCAGATCCCAAACCAATCTCCGGATCCCCGTTATAGTTGGTAAACGTCAAAATGTTCTGACCTGTTAGAAAGAAGCGAACATTGTCTATACCAATACCGCGTAAGAACTTACCGGGCATTTGATAGTCCAGGGTTAAGGTTCTTAAACGCACATAATCTCCTCTTTCCAGGAACCGGTCGGTACCCTGATCCGCTGTGTTCTGGAATAATGGACTGGGAAGTACATTCTGGTCTCCTGGATTTTTCCAGTAGTCAAATGCCTCTACCCGTTGATTCGAGTCGATGTTGCCGATAGCGATTCCGGCTTGTCTCTGGAAGTTCAGGATGTAATTTCCGGCTTTGTAAACAAAGTCGGCTCGCAACCCGAAGCCTTTGTACCTAAAGGAGGTGTAAAAACCACCTTCTATATCAGCCTGTGGAGATTTTCCTTCTAAAAGAACCTGAAAGCTCGGGCTATACTCATTGGTAACATTCCCCTCAGTATCCAGATAAAGAGGTTCACCGTTAGCCGGGTTTACCCCTGCATAGCGCTCGAGGAAGAAAGAGTTGATTTCCTCTCCTTCGCGCAGGATGGTATTTCCGTTAATGATATCCTCCCCATTAGCTAAAGATACTACACGGTTATCCAGGAAGGTAATGTTACCTCCGACACTCCATAAGAAATCCTGACTCCGTATTACATCTGCATTCAGGGTTACCTCGACCCCACTGTTCTCAATTTCACCAATGTTGGCGAGGATTGAGTTATCTTCATCCCCTACCGTTTGGGATATAGGCTGGTTTAAAAGTAGATCCCTGGAGTTCTTCTTAAAGTAATCCACAACCCCGTTGATACGGTTGTTAAACAAGCCGAATTCAACTCCAATATCCAGGATCGCCTGAGATTCCCACTGAATCGCCGGGTTACCTACACCTAAAGGAATCGCAGTGGTTCGTCCATTGTACGTTCCAAAACCTAGCAAGCTCAGATAGTTAAAGTCTCCGATATTCTGGTTACCAGAAGTACCGTACGAGGCGCGCAGTTTCAGGTTGTTAAAGGCAGAATTTTCCATAAAGTTTTCACGGGCGATATTCCATGCCACACTTCCACTGTAGAAAGTTCCGTATTTATTGTCCGGGCCAAATCGGGAAGAACCATCACGTCGAAGGGAACCGGAAACGATATATTTTCCATCGTAATCGTAATCCAGGAAAAGTCCCTGAGAGAATAGAATCCTTCTCGCTTCACTCGAACCTGCGTTGGAAGCCTCAGCCGCAACATCCTGATAAGGAATATCCGGTGATGGAAAACCTCGGCTGGTGGCGAACAAATCGGTAAAGATATTTTCATTGTATTCAAGCAGAAAACTTGCGCCCAAATTGTGCAAACCACCAAAAGTATCATTATACGAAAAGAGGTTACTCACGTTGTATTGCAGAGTATTGCTGAAGTTATCCGTTTGAGTACCTGGGAAATTGGCATCCCCTACAAATCCCTGTAGAACCCCCCCGGCAACAGATCGGTTGGTACGGTTAAAACGGTTATTGGTAGCACCTACTGCAAATCTGTTAGAGAATTTATCAGAAAAAGTAATGTCAGCGCTCAGGTTACCAATTATCAGGAAGTTCCTGTTATTTTCTGGCTCAGTTTGGAGGGCCAGAGCAATTGGAAATCCTGTGGTTGTTGGGTTATAAAT
>CAZEQO010000028.1:12665-25384 GCA_964514365.1 uncultured Robiginitalea sp.
ATTGGCGTATATGTGGTCCAGCACATCAACTGCCTTACCTTCAAAATTCCGGTAGAGGGTTTCGATATTCCCGTTGTTGTCCGTAAGGAAAAGTGGATCCCATGGGTTGTAATCATACAAGGCCCGGAAAGGGTTTTGAACGTTGTTCCGGTCCCTTGGAAGGTCATTGCTGCTGCGGGCTAACGAAATATTGGCGCCGATATTCAACCATTCTTTTGCCTGATAGGTCGTGTTTAATCGAGCCGTAACCCTTTCAAATCCTTTAATATTGTCAATGATACCCGTGTTTTTGTCATACCCCAAAGACAGCAGGTAAGTCAGCTCTTCGCTCCCGCCTGAAACAGTCAGGGCGTTAGATTGAATGGCTGATTTTCGAAGGAGTTCTTCTTCCCAGTTTGTATCCAGACTAAGAAGGCGAGCTCTCTCTGCCTCATCTGCATTTGCACCGGGCAAACTTAGAGCAGCATTAACACCCAAGTCTGCAAATTCTTTTTCGAGCCGGAGTTTTTGTTCGGTATTCATCAGGTCAAAAGGATCTGGAATACGCTCCCCGTAACCATAAGAAGACCGGAAAATAATTTGTGCTTCTCCTGAACGACCTTTCTTAGTTGTAATCACAACTACCCCATTTGCTCCCCTTGAACCATATTTGGAAACTGTAGCCGCATCCTTGAGGATGGATAGGCTTTCAATATCATTCGGGTTCAGGTTATTTACGAAGTCCGCACCTACAGGTGTTCCGTCGATAACATAAAGAGGTGTTGTACTCGCATTAATGGAACCAACCCCACGAATCTGCACGAAGGCAGTTTGTCCCGGACGTCCATTTGCTGCAGTTACCTGCACCCCAGCAGCCTGCCCCTGAAGTATGTTATCCACAGAAGTAGATGGAACAAATGCCTCGATTGCATCCGATTTAACGGTTGCAACGGCAGAAGTACTCAGTTCACTGGACCGTGTTCCGTATCCAACTACCACTACTTCTTCTAACGCCTCTGCATCTTCCTGCATCTGTACATTGATCACCGCTGCTGTACCGACATTCCTGTCGACAGTCGTCTGACCAATGTAAGTGAAACGGAGGGTTTCATTAGAATTTACCATGATGGTGAAATTCCCATCAAAGTCTGTTTGTGTTCCACGCGTCGTTCCTACAACAACCACTGAAACTCCGGGTAGCGGGAGATTGTTCTGATCCACTACGTTACCCGAAACCGTTCTCTCCTGTGCAAAGGAGAAAGAAAGACTCAAAAGCACCAATAAAGGTGTAAGAATCCAAGTTAGTTTTGATCTCATTTAAAAAGTGTTTTGAATTAGCCAGTTGCAAAAATCTTAATTCCACGTTAATTATCCAAAGGAGATCGCACTCGGAGGTTGCTAAATGTTAAAGAAATCCTTTCTTTTATGTTTTCTCTTTCGATTTGTAGCAAACAATGCATTATTCATAATATTTTAACTTTTTTTGTTAATATATTTTTTATTTTCTTTAAACAAAACGATTGCGTAAACTGAAAATATGTTAAAATTAAGCCATAGCGGCCTTTTAGAGGCGGGGACAGACGAAGCCGGACGAGGATGTCTGGCCGGTCCGGTTACCGCAGCTGCCGTTATTTTACCTGATGGATTTACGCACCCGTTCCTGACTGATTCGAAGAAATTATCAGCTAAAAAAAGGGAAGCGTTGGCCTCACTTATTCGTGAAACGGCAGTAGCCTATGGAATCGCCCATGTATCCCATGAGACTATTGATGAGATCAATATCCTCAACGCCTCTATCAGGGCTATGCATCAGGCACTCGATCAGCTGCAAACCAAACCTGAAGCCATTGCAGTAGATGGCAACCGGTTTAAACCTTATAAATCAATCCCGCATCAATGCCTGATTCGCGGAGATAGCCGGTTTTTGAATATCGCGGCCGCCTCCATCCTGGCCAAAACCACCCGGGATACCCTTATGCAGGAGCTTGATGAAATGTACCCCGAATACCAGTGGTTCAAAAATAAAGGCTACCCTACCCGTACACATCGCAGGGCATTGCTCAAATACGGCCCCACACCCTACCACCGAAAAAGTTTTAGATTAAAGGAGGAACAGTTGAAAATCAACTACTAGATAGTACTTTTGTGTGTAGAAACAGCCGTGATGAGTACATTCAGGATATTCCTTTATATAAGTACACTCCTTTTTATTTCCTGTAACCCGGGCTTGCCTGAACGCCTGGAACCCGAAGACCTCGTCCCGGGTTCGGCTGAAATGGTCCTTAAAATCAACAAACCCGAACTGTTTCGATCGGAGTACCGTAATTCTGAAGTTTTAAAGGCCCTGGGCGGGGGGGATACCCTCCCGTGGGGTCCCTTGTGGTTCTTTCCGATACCCTTGCACCCCCCGGGGAGTGGTTACTCCTGATTCCTGCCCCAAAAACCGCTAAGGATTCCACAAGGAACGCGCAGTCAAACCCACCGGAAACCTTTTGGGACCTTCCGGATAGCTCAGGCGTTCAGCTCAGCTATCTCGAAAACATCCCCGTGGCGGCATCTTCCAAAGCATATTTAGATCGCTTCTTAAATGCCTCTTCGCGCGAACCTTCAAGCCTGAAAAAGGCCTTAACCGCTTCGAATCCCCTGGCTATGGCCAGCCTGGTACTTACGGGGCGTATCTCCGACCCTTATGGAGTGGTGTCAGGGCAATATACTGCACCTGCCCCGGGCACAACCCCGCCCTGGACTTCCTATGATTTCATGGCTCGTGAGCCTTTTTTTAACCTACAGCGCACCCAGAACCAAAGGGACAGTGCGGCTGTTTCGCAAACCCTGTTGGCATCCCTTCCCGTATTGCCCTTACAACGAGCCGCCACCTTGATTCCGGGAGATGCAGACACCTGGATTTCTTATTCCCTTCAGCAACCCGAACAATTTCTGGAGAACCAAATGAGATTCTTGGGAACCCCAAATTCGAATCCCGAACTGCTCGAAAGTATTGAGCAAATTAGCATCGTGGAAGGGGGAGAATCTGAAATACTCATCCTCCATAGTTTAAACACCTCCCTGCTCGAGGAAATGCTGAGACCTCTCAGAGGGGAGGGTGTTGATTTTCAAGGTGCATTGATCTATCCCCTCGACGCATCCGAACTGCTGAGGGAAACTTTTGACCCCCTGCTCAGGTCCATAGATGCACCTGAGTATTATAGCTCTGTGGAAGATGCCTTTATATTTACAACATCCCTCCAGGCACTTCAGAGCCTGATCAGCCACAAAAACCGGCAGGACACCTTTTCCCAAAATAGTGAATTTGAAAAACTATCCACAAATCTCGCCTCGGAGTCCAGTATCCTGCTTATTTCAAAAAACCCCACCAACTCAAAGCTCGTTTCGGATTCCTTAATTGTGGGTGCGCTGACTTCTCCACTGGCTGAAAGGATTCCCGACGGATATCTGCTGGCTTCTCAATGGAACCTGGAAAACTCCTTTACCCTGGGTTCCTATCAATTCCTCGATGCCGATTATGTCGATAATGAGACTTCCCAGGTCGTCGAGGTTTTTACAGAAACCCTCGAAGCCCCTGTGGCGTCCCGCCCTCAATTTTTAAAAAATCACATGAACGGATCAATGGACATTGCCGTACAGGATGAGAATAACATCTTATATCTGTTTTCAAATGCAGGCGATCTCTATTGGAAGAAAGACCTGGAAAGCCAGATCCAGGGAAATATCGAGCAAGTGGACCTTTTTAGGAATGGCCGCCTGCAAATGGCATTTACCACCAATAACGAACTCGTGGTTCTGGATCGGAATGGAAAAAAGGTAGGGCCCTTCCCCAAATCCTTTGAGGGGGGCAACCTGAACCCCCTCGCCGTTTTTGATTATGAGAAAAACAAGAATTACCGTTTGGTAGTTACACAGGGGGCCAGGGTTTTCATGTTTGACGGACAGGGTCGCCCCGTGAAAGGTTTTAAATTCAGGGATGCGGGTAGTCCAATCCGCACGGCTCCGGAACACTTCAGGTTCGGGAGTCGGGATTATTTGGTTTTTCAACTGGAAAACGGGGAACTCAAGATTCTGAACCGGGTGGGAGACAACCGCATCACGGTAAAGGAGCGATTCGAATTCTCGGCGAACAAAGTCTTCGGCTACCGCAACGGATTCGCCTTTACGGATCGCAAAGGCAACCTGATCCGCATCGATACCCGGGGAAAGGTTTCACGTACCTCACTCAACCTGGGTCCGGACCATGGCATGGATGCCAGTTCTAAAACCATGACCCTCATGGACGACAATCGCTTTCGGGTGAAGTCCAATGAAAAGGAATTGGAACTCGGGGTCTACACCCCGCCACAGCTCTTTTACATCAATGACATTATTTACGTGGCGGTAACGGACCTCCAGAGCCAGCAGGTTCATGTTTTTAGGAGCACTGCCGAGGCGCTCGCCGGATTTCCCATCGAGGGAAGTGGCCTTACAGATATGGCGGATATGGACAACGACCGGAAGGTAGAACTACTAACCCCCTATCGCAAGAACAGTATTCGGGTATACCGGGTGGGGCGTTAGAAAGATAGGCGGCCGAGCCCTCTGTTAAGGGGACTGTTTCTTAGAAGCCACCACCTCAAATAAATTTTCGAAATGGGCTTTTAGGCGTGTTTTCACCTCCGACATCGGCACATGCCGCCCCAGTTCCCGGCTCAGGGAGGTGACCCCTTTGTCCTGTATACCACAGGGAATCATCAGGTCAAAATAAGTTAGGTCCGTATTGACGTTCAGGGCAAACCCATGCATGGTGACCCACCGGCTGGCCCGCACGCCCATGGCGCAAATCTTTCGCGCCTTTGAAGTCCCCACATCCAGCCAAACCCCTGTTTCCCCTTTGGAACGCGCAGCCTTCAGGCCGTAATCCTCCAGGGTCAGGATGACCATTTCCTCCAGAAAGCGCAGGTATTTATGGATGTCCGTAAAAAAATTGTCCAGATCCAGGATGGGATACCCGACAACCTGTCCCGGGCCGTGGTAGGTAATATCCCCTCCCCGGTTGATCTTGTAAAACGTCGCCCCACGCTCTGAGAGTTGCTTTTCGGATACCAATAAATTGGTTAAATCCCCGCTTTTACCCAGGGTGTACACATGAGGGTGCTCCACAAAGAGGAAATAATTGGGTGTGGGCAAACTGCTGCCCGTCCTGCGATTCTGGATTTTTATATCCAGGATTTGCTGAAAGCGCTCCTCCTGGTACTCCCACACTTCCTTATAGTCCCGGAAGCCCAGATCCTCAAAGGTGATCTCTTTATTCATAGCGCAAAGATACGGAAGCTTAATTGGGATTGTTGAGGATGACCAGGGCTGCGATCACACCCGGCACCCACCCGCAGAGGGTAAGGAGAAATACAATAAGAAATGAGCCACATCCCTTGCCGATGACCGAAAGGGGTGGGAAAATGATGGCCAGTAAAACACGTAAAAAACTCATTCTCAGATTTGGGTTACACCTATTGGACGTAAAGATGTCAGAAATGTTACAATCGTGTATTTTCAAACCGTTCAGCCCACCTTGAGAATTCTTTCATTGTACCTATCTTTGCAGGGCAAATTAAGAGTCCATGCAGTTATCCGAACAGGAAGTTATCCGAAGAGAAAAACTGGGGCAGCTCCGGGCCCTTGGCATTACCCCCTATCCGGCGGCTATGTTTCCGGTAGATACCCGGACCGATGACGCCAGGGAGCACTTTGAAGAAGGCAGGAAGGTTGTCATGGCCGGTCGCCTGATGTCCCGGAGGATACAGGGTAAAGCCTCGTTCGCTGAGCTACAGGACAGTGAAGGGCGGATACAACTGTATTTCAACCGGGACGAAATATGCCCGGGGGATGATAAGACCCTCTACAACGAGGTGTATAAAAAACTATTGGACATCGGGGATATTATAGGGGTTGAAGGCACCCTGTTTAAGACGCAGGTCGGCGAAAAGACGGTTCTGGTAACAGGCCTTACGGTCCTGAGCAAAGCCCTGCGCCCCCTGCCCCTGCCGAAGACAGATGCTGAAGGCCGGGTGTACGACGAATTCAACGATCCCGAATTGCGTTACCGACAGCGGTACGTGGACCTCGTGGTCAATCCACAAGTGCGGGATGCCTTTGTAAAACGCACAAAAATCACGAACAGCATTCGAACTTTTTTCAATGACAAGGGATACCTGGAGGTAGAAACCCCCATTTTGCAGCCTATACCTGGCGGGGCGACTGCCAGGCCTTTTGTAACCCACCACAATGCCCTGAATATCCCGCTCTACCTGCGTATTGCCAACGAGCTTTACTTAAAAAGGCTAATCGTCGGCGGCTTTGAAGGGGTCTATGAGTTTTCAAAGGATTTCAGGAATGAAGGGATGGACCGCACGCACAACCCGGAATTCACCGTAATGGAGCTCTACGTGGCCTATAAAGACTACCTCTGGATGATGGAGCTTACCGAAGAACTCCTGGAGCAGGTTGCCCGGGAGGTCACCGGGGGCACAGAGGTTCTTGTAGGGGAGCAGCGTATCGATTTTAAGGCGCCTTATCCGAGGGTTCCCATCCTGGAAGCCATACAAACCCATACCGGGTTCGACCTGAGTGGCATGGATGAAGCCGCCCTGCGGGAAGTGGCAAAAGAACTGAAACTCGAACTCGACCCCAGCATGGGCGTCGGAAAAATTATCGACTATATTTTTGGGGATTTTTGCGAACACCATTACATCCAACCCACGTTTATCATCGACTATCCGAAGGAAATGAGCCCCCTGACCAAGGAGCACCGTTCCAAACCCGGCCTGACCGAGCGATTCGAACTCCTGGTCAACGGGAAGGAAATCGCCAATGCGTATTCCGAGTTAAACGACCCTATCGACCAGCGGGAACGCTTCGAAGAACAACTCCGTCTCTCTGAGAAAGGAGATGACGAAGCTATGTTTATCGATCAGGATTTTCTGCGGGCACTTGAATACGGTATGCCCCCAACCTCCGGGATCGGCATCGGGATTGACAGGCTGGTCATGTTGCTGACGAATAATTCCTCCATTCAGGAAGTCCTGTTTTTCCCCCAAATGCGTCCCGAAAAAAAACCCCTCGACCTCCCAGAGCATGAAAAAACCGTACTCGCGCTTTTGAAAGCCGAATCGCCTACACCCCTTGCAACCCTTAAATCACAATCGGGCCTGAGCAACAAGGCGTGGGATAAGGCGATCAAAGGTTTGACAAAACTCGGGCTGGCTTCGGTGGCCAGGGAAGGGGAAACCCTAATGTGTTATTTAAAAGACTCGTAGTATCTTAGGGCGCATGCACCTATCCAAAGCCATCGGATTAGTTCTCGGGCCGGTTCTTTTTATAGTCCTGAACCTGATCCCCGAACTTATTCAAGGGCATCCTGAGGCCAATGCGGTTATCGCCACGGCCACCTGGATGATCATTTGGTGGATTACCGAAGCGGTTTCCATCTCGGTGACCGCACTTTTACCCCTGCTGCTGTTTCCTTTGCTTGGAGTAATGCCCCTTACCGATGTTGGGGCCAATTACGGGAGCCCGATTATTTTTCTGTTTTTCGGAGGTTTTGTCCTGGCCCTCGCCCTGGAAAAAGTAAACCTTCACCGCAGGATAGCCCTGACCATCATTCACCTGACAGGCACCACCCCGGAGAAAGTCATCCTTGGGTTTATGATCGCCACAGCCTCATTGAGTATGTGGATCAGCAATACGGCGAGTACCGTGGTGATGTTGCCCATTGCACTTTCGGTGATCCAGTTGTTGATCCAGGATGCCGACGGTTTCACAAAAAAGGATAAAAACTTCGCCCTTAGTGTAATGCTTGGAATTGCCTTCTCAGCCAATGCAGGGGGGATCGCCACTGTGATCGGGACGCCCCCTAATTCAGTTTTGATCGGCCTGCTGGAAAATGAATACCAGATTGAAATCTCATTCCTCAGGTGGATGACCATCGGCCTTCCGATATCCATCATCCTGATCGGGATTTCCTATATGGTTTTGGTGAAGTGGATGTTTCCCTGCAGGGGACTGAAGTTTGGAGCTTCGCAATCTGTAATCCGGGATGAACTGCGCAAATTGGGCCCTCCAAGTCCCCGGGAAAAAATGGTGCTTGCTATCTTTGGGGTTACCGTGTTCCTCTGGGTTTTCAGGACACTGATCAACAGTTGGATACCCGGCCTAGGGTTATCAGATACAGGGATCAGTATGCTCGCGGCCATCTCCCTTTTCTCCATTCCTTTTAACCTTAGAAAAGGTGCATTTATCCTTGAATGGAAAGACACCACGCGTCTGGCCTGGGGTATCCTCATCCTTTTTGGGGGGGGACTCGCCCTGGCGCGGGGCATGTCTGCCAGTGGTATTGTGGATGTGGTATCCGATGCCATTGCCACTGCGGAGGTTTCCATCGTCTTTACGGCCTTCCTGTTGATCCTGCTGATGCTTTTTATGACGGAACTCATGAGCAATGTGGCACTTGTAGCCGTCCTGGCGCCTGTTGTAGCCGGGATCGCCATTGGGCTGAATATTCCGATGCTCCATTTACTCATACCGGTAACGATTGCCAGCAGCTGCGCTTTTATGCTGCCAATGGCCACGCCCCCCAATGCGATTGTCTTTGCCAGTGGATATATCAAGGTCCATGAAATGGCACGGGTGGGTGTAATCCTCAACCTGATTTCCGTAGTCTTACTGGTGCTCATCTTTCAATTTGTAATGCCCCTGCTTTTCTGACAAAAACAGCACCCCTGCTTTCACAGCGGGCCTCCCGCTGCCTTAATATTTCATTAACATAGAATTCTTTCAAATTTTAAGTTCTTTGGGCTCAAATTTTAAACCCATTTGTCAAAATGCGTCTGAATCCCCCATTATCACTTTGTTTTTTAGCTTTTCTCTTCCTTGGATCCCTTCAGTCATCGAACGCCCAACTCTTTAAGAAAAAGAAAAAGGCCAAAACAGAAGCTTCGGATAAAAAGGAGAAAGACAACAAGAATGGCATAAAGCCTTATGATAAAGTAATTACGAAGGATGCCGTCACCGACCAGGGCCTTTTTGATGTGCATCAGCTCGAAGACAAATGGTACTATGAAATTCCGGACTCGCTGTTTGGGCGGGAAATGCTGATGGTAAGCCGGATTTCCAAAACCGCATCCGGCATCGGCTTCGGTGGGGGTAAAATCAATACCCAGGTGCTCCGATGGGAGAAAAAACCCACAAAAGTACTGCTTCGGGTGGTTAGCCATGACGTCGTCGCGGCAGACTCTTTGCCCGTTCATGAAGCCGTGGTCAATTCGAATTTTGAACCTGTCCTTTACTCCTTTGAAATCAAAGCTTTAAAAAAGGATTCCCTGAACCCCGCTACCGTCATTAAAATGGACGGGCTCTTTACCAAAGATGTCAAAGCACTGGGGATGCCGGATCGGTACAGGAAACGTTTTAAAGTTACCCGCCTGGATGATGACAGGAGCTATATTGAATCTGTGAACAGCTATCCGATGAATATTGAAGGGCGGCATGTGAAAACCTATAACGCGTCTAACGCCCCTTCCAACGGGAGTCTGGGTTCTATTTCAATAGAGATCAACAATTCGATGATCCTGCTGCCTGAAGAGCCGATGAAAAGGCGGTATTTCGACGAGCGGGTCGGATGGTTTGCCAGAGGACAAGTCGATTATGGCCTGGAAGCTCAGAAAAGTGAAACCGTTCGATTTCTGGATCGGTGGCGCCTGGAGATCAGGGATGAAGATTTGGAAAAATTTAAGCGAGGGGAACTCGTCGAGCCCAAAAAACCTATCGTTTATTACGTAGACCGTGCAACACCACAGCAATGGGTCCCCTATATCAAACAGGGGATAGAAGACTGGCAGGTGGCCTTTGAGGCAGCTGGTTTTAAAAATGCCATCATCGCCAAAGATCCGCCTTCACCGGAAGAGGACCCGGAGTGGTCCCCGGAAGACGTGCGTTATTCGGTGGTTCGTTACCTGGCCTCCCCGGTGCGTAACGCCAGCGGCCCGCATGTCAGCGATCCGAGAAGTGGTGAAATCCTCGAATCGGATATCAATTGGTACCACAACGTGATGAGCCTGCTCAGAGGGTGGTTTTTTGTCCAGACCGCAGCCATCAATCCGGACGCCCGAAGGGCAGACTTTGACGATGCTGTGATGGGTCGGTTGATTCGGTTTGTGTCCTCTCATGAGGTCGGGCATACCCTGGGACTACCCCACAATATGGGGAGTAGTGTAGCCTATCCGGTAGATTCTCTGAGATCTGCCCGGTTTACGGAAACATACGGTACAGCCCCATCCATTATGGACTATGCGCGCTTCAACTATGTGGCACAACCCGGGGACGAGGGCGTCGCCCTTATGCCCAATATCGGGGTCTATGATAAATACGCGATCCGCTGGGGTTATAAACCGATTCCAGATAAAACGGCAGAAGCTGAAAAACCCATCTTGGATTCATGGATTCTGGAGCACGCCGGAGATCCGCTCTACCGTTTTGGCCATCAACAGGTGGGCGATGTGGTCGATCCGAGTTCCCAGACCGAAGATTTGGGGGACGATGCCGTACTCGCCAGTACCTATGGGATTATGAACCTGAAAAGAATCGTCCCAAACCTGATTGAGTGGACCTCAGAAGAAGGGAAAGACTACGAGGACCTCGAAGAACTATATGGACAGGTGGTGAGTCAGTATAACCGCTATATGGGCCATGTTTCCAACAATATTGGAGGGGTCTATGAAAATCATAAGACGTATGATCAGGAAGGTCCTGTCTACACCTATGTTCCCGGGGAGCATCAGGAAAAATGTATGGAGTTTCTTCAGGAGCAGCTTTTTGAAACCCCTGAGTGGCTTTTGGACAAAGACGTCTTCGGACGGATTGAATACTCCGGGGCTGTAGAACGGATACGCCGTTTGCAGGTGCGTACCCTGAACAACATCCTCAGCCTGGGAAGAATGGCCAGGCTCATTGAAGCGGATGCCTTGGAAAGCGAGGATGCCTATAGCCTGACTGAAATGATGCAGGACCTGAGATCAGGCCTGTGGTCTGAGCTTCCTAAAGGGCAGGAAATAGATACGTATCGAAGGAATTTACAGAAAGCCCATATAGACCGGCTGCACTACCTGCTCACGGCAGAAAACCAGGCCAAGCAGGACGACCGGGGAGGATACCGGAAATCTACGGCTGTCAATACAAGCCAGTCAGACATCCGATCTATTGCGCGGGCAGAACTCACGCGTATCCAGCGCCAGGCCCGCTCCGCCTCAGGGAGGACTTCCGATGCGATGACGCGCTACCACCTCGAAGATGTTGTTGCGCGGATTGAACTCATTCTGAACCCGAGCTAGGGCCGGCCTTAACAAATCAATACCTCTACCAAGAACCTGAAAACCCGTTAAACGGCAATTCCGGACCCATTTTCGCAAAAAGGGTTTTCGGAGTTGCCCACAGGTTTCCCTGTTTTCCCAACAAAAAAGCCCCGGCTGACAACAAAAGCAAAAAACACCCCGATTCTCTTCCTAATTTGTAGATCAAATCAAACCCCCAAAATCATGAACTACAAAGTCAAAAGCCTGATTTACCTTTTCGCCTTTATTATAAGTGCCCTTCTCTATCAGCAGATGGACGATGCCCAGGGTTCAGAAACCATCGAACAGTCCAGGGAAATTTCTATGAACGGTACGATGGAAACCACAGGGCAAAATGTGCTCTAAGAGGCTCTTGCCATTTTTAGTATTCAAGATATCCAGTACCCACCACAATAGTCAATATCCCGGGAGGTAAGACCTCCGGGATTTTTTTATACCCTTTTTACACCTGCATACATCCTTCCCCCTGGGCAAAACACTGTGTTAATTATTTTTTAAATCCGGATTCTGGATTAAACGTTCCTACCAACTGTGATTCTAAGGTTAAAACACCTAAAGAGATTCACATGAAAAAAACAATGGCACTATGTGCACTACTCATCGGACTGGGAGCCAGCGCACAACACAGACCTCACCACACGGACCAGGGAAATGAACACCGAACTGAACTTTCTTCAGCGCAACGCGCCACGATTCAATCGAAACGCCTGACGCTCGCCCTCGGACTGGACCAGCAGCAACAGGACCAGATAGCCGCACTAATCAAATCGAGACTGGATGAGCGGATGGAATGGAAAGCCCAGCGGAAATCTGAAGCGGGCTCCACTGAACAGAAGGATGGAGCGTCCCGATATGTCGCTCTAAACAACCGGCTGGATCGTGAAATTGACTTTCAGGAAAATTTAAAAGGTATTCTTTCAGATTCCCAATTCGAGCAATGGAAATCGCTCAGGGAAGATAAAATGAAGGAACGAAAAAACAGATCGCGAGACAGACGCAGGTCCCATGCAAGGCAGGGATAAGTCAGAGGCGCCGGACCCAAATATAATTTGAATAAAATAGCAGGGCCAGGTCCTGCTATTTTTTTTGCTTTATCGGGTTACTTTCCCACGCATCGCCGCACCCGCAGAGGCTATGGCAAGGTCCAAATCTTCATAAGACAGGGCATCGTTCAGGAAATAACTCTCGAAAGCACTGGGCGGCAAATAAACACCACGATCGAGCATCCCGTGAAAATAATTCTTGAAGTGGGGGTTGTTCCCGGTAGCTGCTGAATCAAAATCCCGAACGGGAATATCTGTAAAATGAACTGAGATCATGGAGCCAAATCGATTGATCTGAAAAGGG
>CAZEQO010000029.1:0-3661 GCA_964514365.1 uncultured Robiginitalea sp.
TATGGCCACTTCTTCGGATCGGGAAAGCAGCAGGCTGTCGGCGGTATTCTCATCTACGTCCTGATGCCCATGGGCTTTACCCGAAATCACCCAGGTCGTTTTCACATCGGTAAAAACGGCCTCATCGTCCGGGCTCTGGCTGGGTTGGAGGATTCCGACCACAGTCATTTTAAGGGGAAAGCTCCCCGCCAGGTCAAAGGCCCCGGCAGGTGAAGAAATCACAGAACTCCCTACGCTGGCATTGAGTTTTTGGGCGGCTTTGGATCCCAGGACACATTCCCCCAGCAGGGCCATAGAGCGTCCTGAGGTAAATTCCAGGCCCCTGAAGGAAAAATAGGCCGAGGTAGTTCCTACGATGGGCTGATCCCTTACACGATATTCGAGTTGGAGCGGTATGGTCTGGGCGAGTTCCTGTGCTTCAAGGTCCTTCATCCGAACAAAGGGAATCCCCTCAAGTTTGGGGGATTTAAAGTAGAGGCTGCTCAGGCATAACTCCGTGGCGCTGCCGCGGGCCCCGAGGAGCAGGGGGGTGGAAACGGCCCTCCGGAGCAATTTTTCAGAACCTTGTTCCGCCAGGCGGTCTAAGGCCAATGGGATAAAGATCACCAGGCTGATGGCCAACAGGAGAAAAAGGGTTTTAGCCCAATGGTATTTCAGGTAGTTCCAGGCGAGAAACACGATATCCTTCATGGGGAAACTGGTGTTTTAGGCATGAAGGAGCGGATATCCAGGGCCTGGTCGAACCGGTTCAGGATTTCGTGGTCATGGGTGACCATCAGCAGGGAAGCGTTTTGGTTTTGGCAATACGCAAAAAGAATGTCCAGTATCCTGTCCCGATTGGCAGGGTCCAGATTGGCTGTAGGTTCATCGCACAGCAAGAGAGCGGGTTCGGTAATCAAGGCCCTGCAAACGGCCACGCGCTGGCGTTCTCCCTGGGAGAGTTCCTTTGGGTAGCGGGCCATTTTGTCCGCCAGCCCTACCTCTTTCAGTAATTCGCGGGCGCGTTCCCTTTGGCTGTCACCAAGTTCCAGTACAGGATTCAGCCGGTAGGGCAGGAGGACATTCTCATAGGCATTCAAATACTGCAGCAGTTCGAATTGTTGAAAAATAAGGCCCAGACGGACGATTCGAAAATCCTGTAGATCCCGGTCACTATAATCCGACAGGGCTACGCCACTGATCTCCAGCTCACCCTTTCTGGCCTTGAGGATCCCGGCAAACAAATGAATAAGGGTTGTTTTTCCACAGCCGCTGGGGCCTATGAGTGCAACCCTCTGGCCCGGGGGGATCTCCAGGTGGGGCACTTCCAGGCGAAAGTCCCCCGTCTCATAGGAGAATTCCAGGTCTTTACAGCGAATTACAGGGCGCTGGAGGCGATCACCTCCCGATCCTCCGAGATCAATGTGATTTCCGATATTTTCCATGTGTTATTGACAGATTTAAGGCCTACCGTACCCGTGTATTTGTTTTTGCGATAATGAATGTGTTTTAAATGCTTTACCTGTGCCGTAACCGTCCATGTAGCCGGATACCTGAGTTCCTCTGCAACGTTATCCGCATCTATAGCCTCCCCCAGCTCCCCAAGGAGGACCTCCCTGACCGTTACGGTTGAACCTTCTCTCAACCCCATCGTCAACCGGCGTCGGCTGTCCAAATATACATGGTCCAGAAGATCTTCGTCCAGATTCTGGCTGAGGCGATCAAACAACTCTTCTTCTTCGGAAAGGTTAAAGGCCGTGTAGGTATTGAGTAGTTTTTGCTCCATCAACTCATGAACCACTCCGGCGTCCATATTGTCTGCGGAATACCAGGGATTGCGAATATTCAGCTGTATAGGAAGCCAGAACAGGGCAAGGATAATGGCTAAAACTGAAAATACGGGTGCTTTTTGTTTTACTTCCAATTCCGCATGGATCTTTTTCTTTCGGGGCCACCACAGCCATGCCAGAATCAGGAGGACTAAAGAAAGCAGGGGGACCGGAAGGAATCCCGACAATAGAGCAGGCCTCATCGCCCCGGCGTAAAGGGCGGCGACAATCCCACCCCCTAAAACAAGGGATACAATTAAAAAGAAAACACTCCCCCAACGTAAAAATTTGCCTTTGACAGCCGTAATCCATGGATGTCCCAAAACCAGGCCAAAGAGCAGGGCCAGGACAGTCAGCAGGAGTACAAAAAAAACAGAATGGGCCAGCGGATAGGACAAGCGATCCGCCGTAACAGTTTGCAGGTAATTTCCAACGGCCAGACCACTGAGCAACAAGATGCCGTATACCCAGAATTTGGAGGGGTTCTTCCGGAAAAGGATAAAGAGTAACAAGGTGGATTGTAGGGAGAGTATAAGGGCCCAGGAATACGGGATGTCAAAGCCCGAAATTCCGACCGCATAACCGGCAATTAATCCGGTAAAAACTACCCAATAAGGTATTTTTACTTCAGAATATACGGTCCATACAACCAGAATAAGCACATAGGTAAGGACGAGCACCGGAACGGCGGGAAGCATGGAGGGTACAACCCAGAATAAACTCATTTGCCACAGGAATGCCCCCAGGGCCAGCCCGGAGAACAGGAGGGTAAGGGTACGTCTGAAGCCTTCAGGCCCGAGGTCGAGCACGCGTGAAAGTTGCCGCCCGATACTGATAAGGATCCAGGTGCCGAGTAGAAATCCGAGACAGGAGAATCCAAGGAGGATACCCGATTCCGCCGAAGTATATCCGCCCGGGGTTCCCTCTTCCATAAATCCCGCCCCGGCCAGCACCCCACAGATTCCAATAAGGGTTTTTGCAAGGGTCGGCCCCTGGGTATATTTTTTGATAAAGAAACCCATGGAAATCACTGCAGCTACACCCAAAGGTAGGGTTGTTGCTGCCCAGGATGGGACCAGGAGCCATTCATTGTGATCCAGCAAAAACCCCAGGGCCAGCCCCCCGCTTAAAGTGATAAGGAGTAGGCGGAAATCGGTATTTCTCCAGATCAGAAAATATAAAAGTACCAACAGTACAAGCCCCCACTGCAATAAAACGAACCGTCCGGCGGGGAAAGTGCCAATTTGAATATAATCTCGAAATTCCGGGGCCTCGGGAATCGTGTAATAGGCCTGAGCCGGACTCAGTGTACTCTGAAATGTGCGGCCGTCCAGCGTATTGACTTCAAGCATTATATCTACCTGACTCCCGAGGAGGCCGTCAATTCCAATTTGCTGCCCCGCCAATGAAT
Source organism: uncultured Robiginitalea sp. (assembly GCA_964514365.1). Taxonomy (GTDB): domain Bacteria; phylum Bacteroidota; class Bacteroidia; order Flavobacteriales; family Flavobacteriaceae; genus Robiginitalea. The sequence goes on from CAZEQO010000029.1 coordinate 3,220, forward strand.
TTTCACCGCAGGCAATCTGCCAGCGCATTTTTTTCTGGTAGCTATCCACCTCTGTAACCGGCTCGGAATTCGAGGCGCAAAATTCGGGGAAAACCGCCTGGGCCCTGAGGATTTTCCCCTGAATGACGGGTAGGACAAAAAACACCTCATACACGCCGGGAGCGGTTTCAGTGAGTTGCAGTCTGGCCGGATACACAATATCTGCCTGCAGGCTGGGGCCCATAAGTAAAAGCAGCATCAACAGCCCCCGTCTGAGCCAATACATAAGGCTATTAATCATTAACCAGTTCTTTTGCCAGGCCCTGGTAGGTAATCTCGTATTGCTGCAGCAGTTCGGTATAGAACTGTTCCTTAGCAGCGTCTTTGTTCTCGTATTGCAGTTGCAGCAGGATTTCATTCCTGACCGCTTCAAGGGGTAAAGGGCGGGGTGGGGTCAGGGATT
>CAZEQO010000029.1:3671-7154 GCA_964514365.1 uncultured Robiginitalea sp.
ATAGATCAGATGCCATCCAAAGGCAGAGGGCACGGGTCCGTTCCATTGGCCAGGGGTTAACTCCCGGAGTTTGGACGCAAAATTTTCGCCAAATTCCCTGTCGATCAGGTCTGCGGGCATTTCCTTCATTCCAGGCGACAGCATGGTGTTCGCGCCTGCGGAACGAGCCAACTCATAATCCAAATCCCTTTGGTTCCAATCGTCCTTTAGTGCCGCCAACCTTTCAGGGTCCTGATCTTCTTTAAAATACACCTGTTTAAAGCTGATGATGGCCGGGCTGATAAACTGATCCTTACGAAGGTTGTAGTAGGCTTCAATCGCCTCTTCGGAGATTTCCGGCTGCTCCCCCTGCCCTTCGGCCAGCATTTCCATTTGAGTGATCAGCGCGCGCTTGACTACCGCACTGTTGCGGTCCAGTCCTTCCTTGAGCGCCTCCTGGTAGAGCACCTCTTCTTTAACGTAATTTTCCATAAGACCTTTGAGTTCCTCCCGGGTAGGCATACGATTCCAGGTGCGTTGCCAACCCGCAATAAGCTGGGCCATGTCCGCTTCGTCAACTACGATGATGCTGTCGGATTCTGAAGGCCTTTTTGGTCCGAAAATAAGCAGGAGTGCGGCGCAAATAAGGAGTCCCAGTATCAAGACCTGAATCATGGGATTTTTCAACCGATTGGTCATGTATTCGAGTTTTTCACGAATGTAGGAATTATTTAAAACAGTGACTCCCGGTGAGATATCCGGAGATAAATCATGTTATTTGCGGCTTTAAGGCTCCATACCCGAGATCAGAAAGGCCCCATTAACCAGTACCTTATCTGAACTGCTCAGGCTTCCTGCATCGGTAAGGGCTGTCATGCCCTGGGCGGTTGGTCCGGTTTTTACCATTACTTTTCGAAAACGCAAACCGGCATCAGAGGTTCCTTCCTGTACAAAGATAAAACGTTCCTCATCCTGAGCTATGATCGCTTCTTCCGGCAGTGCGAGAAATAAAGGTGATTCTGCCTCCGGATCCTCATCAGTGCCCACCTGGATTTCTGCCTGTACAAACATTCCTACAAGTAATGAGGCTTTGTGCTCTTCATTGAGGTGTCCATGGACCTTGACCGTGCGGCCGACATCGATACTGCTTCCGACCAGATAGACCGCGCCCTCGTATTGGGTATCGGATACTTCGGGAATTCGAAATCTTATCGGTTGTCCCTCCCGAACTTTTCCGATATCCTGCTCAAAAACACTCAGCTCAAGATGCAGATGTTCCGGATTGATGATCTCCAGCATTTCGGAAGCCCGGGAGACATAGCTACCCATACTGATATTCACCTGGGTAACCTTTCCGCTGATCGGGGCATATAGGGCGATTTCAGAGCGCAAGGCATCGGGCTCGAGCTCATCGGGCCGGATTCCCAGCAGCGACAGCTGTTTTTCCAGCCCGCTTTTTCGGGCAGAAGCACTCCTGTAGGCGCTCTTAGCCTGAAGAAAGCCTTTTTCTGAACTGATTTGTTCTTCAAACAGGGTTTGCTGACGTTCAAATTCAGATTTCAGATAAGGCAGGGTTTCCCGCACTTCCATATACTCCTGCTGGAGGGTGAGAAACTCCGGATTTTCCAACACGGCAACTACCTGGCCTTTCCGGACTTTGTCCCCCACAAGAAGGGATGTTTTTTTTACGAATCCCCCGTAGACCGCGCTGATGACCACACGATTTTCAGGAGGGACATCAATCATACCGCTGACCCGGATCACTTCGGGAAATCGCATCTCTTCAGGCGTACTAACAGCCATGTTATTGGCTTCAAATTGCTGCGGACTCAGGGTGATAATTCCTGCATCTTCGCTATCCTGTTGCGGATTACCGGATTCGGAGGCCTTTTCCTTGCAGGAGAGGGCCAGGGCTAGTAGCAGCAGCGTAAATATGAGGGTATTGGATCTCATGATCTGGGTTTAATAGGTTAGATAATTAATCTGGAGGACAATACTGTTATACCGTTCCAGTTGTCTTAAATACTCAAGGCTGATTTCATAGCCGTTTTCCAGGCTCAGGATATATTGGAAAAAATCGATTTCACCATTTCTGTAGCTGCTTTCCGCAGTGCGCAGAATAGCTTTTGAAAGTTGGAGTCCTTCTTCTTCGTAGTATCTCAGCGCTTTTTCCTGTTGCAAATGCTCGTCTTTTAAACGATCCAGTTTCGTCTCCAGGCGCAATTCGTATTCCTCTTGTTGATCGCCAAATGCTTCGGCTTCCAGGCGGGCGGAGCGAATACGGGAGGATTGACCTGAGAACAACAAAGGGATTTTAAGCCCAATGGTATACCCCCTGAACCACTCTTCTGTCATTCCGTTTTCTCCCTGGAGGTACTGAAGTGAAAACCCGGGAAGCAATTGCTGTTGCTCCAGCCGGAATTGTTTATCCAGGGCCAGTTGCTGGTTCTCGTACCGGGTGAGTTCGGGCAGGGAATCAACTATGGGGACCTTCAGCATCATACGCTCAGGAGCAGGTGTGGCCAGCTGCAGGGGTTGCTCAGACCTTACCAGGTTTTGAATCTGGTTCTCCAGGATTCCGGCCCGGGTTCGGGCTTCCTCCAACTGAATGCGGATTTCCCGAGATTTGGATGTGGCCGTAATTTTCTCCAGATAATTGGTCGCTCCCAGTTCAAATCGGCGGTTGGCGGCTTTTTCAAATGCCTGGTAGAGACTGTCCAGACGGGAGTAGATATGTGCGGTTTCCAGGGCAACCAGGTACTGGTTATAGGTGTTGCTCACTTCCAGAAACAATTGTTTTTTCCGGATTTGATAAGCGTCTTTTTCACCTTCTGCTAAATAGTTTTGTACCTGCCTCCGGGCCCCATAGACCGTAGGAAACTCAAAATCCTGTCGAATTCCGAGGACATTCAGGGATAAATCTTCCACCCTGTTCGCCTCATCGCGGTTGTAAAAGAACTCGGTTTTGCCGAAATCGAAAGCCGCACCCCTGCGGGCATCAGCGGCTTCCATTTGTTTTTCAGCAGCTTGCAAAGCCGGGTTATTGATTCGGGCGATTTCGAGCAGTTCTTCCAAATTCGTGGGGTTCTCCTGCCCTTGCAGGGGTACCGCAAGCATTAAAAGGACGAGGCTTGCACCCAGGGCATTTGGGGATACCCCGGGGCGGGTATTGTTTTTCCGGACCTTGCTGAATAAGGCATAAAGTACCGGGAGCACCACCAGCGTGAGGAGGGTTGAGGTGATGAGTCCCCCGATGACTACCGTAGCCAGGGGCCGCTGAACTTCGGCACCCGCACTTGTGGACACGGCCATGGGTAAAAATCCCAGGGCTGCTGCCGAGGCGGTGAGGAGAACGGCCCGCATCCGGTCCTGGGCCCCCTGTGTGATAAGTGCTTCCATAGTATCAAAAGCGGTTAGTTTTAATTCTTTAAAGTGCTCGATCAGCACGATCCCATTCAGGACGGCGATTCCAAAAAGGGCTATAAACCCAACCCCGGCCGAGAT
>CAZEQO010000029.1:7164-13966 GCA_964514365.1 uncultured Robiginitalea sp.
AAAGGGCATATCCCGGATCCACAATAGCAATACGCCACCAACAGCGGCCAGGGGAATGGCAGAAAAAATAATCAGGGTATCCCTTACGGATTTAAAGGCGATATAGAGCAGGATAAATATGAGCATAAGGGATATGGGAACAGCTACAAAAAGCCTGGACTTGGCAGACTGCAGGTTTTCAAACTGCCCCCCATAGGTAATGGTATACCCCGGTGGAAACTGTACCTGGGATTCTACCAGATTCTGTATTTCGGTAACCACAGATTGGAGGTCCCTGTCCCGGACATTGATGCCCACCACGATCCGTCTGCGCGTATCATCCCTCGAGATCTTTGCGGCTCCTTTGTCATAACTAATTTCGGCAACTTCATTCAGGGGTATTTTGCCCCCGCCGGGGATGTCGATAAAAAGATTTTGAAGGTTTCCGAGATCCCTGCGCTGCCCTTTATTGAGACGCACCACCAGGTCAAAACGTTTTTCACCTTCGAAGACATTACCAACCGTCTGTCCGCCAAAGGCCATGGAGATCAATGCGTTTACTTCTGAGATGTGCAGGCCGTACCGGGAAATTTTGGCACGGTCATAGACCACCCGCATCTGAGGCAGGCCTTCTACTTTTTCAACCGTGACATCCGCCGCCCCCGGAACCTCAGCGGCAATCCCCCTGATCTGTTCTCCCAAACCGGCGAGCACATTGAGTTCTTCTCCGAAGACTTTGACGGCGATATCTGCCCGGACCCCGGTGATCAACTCATTAAAACGCATTTCGATGGGTTGGGTGAACTCTACCTCCATCCCGGGGATGACGCCCAATGCGGTCTTGAATTTATCTGCCAATTCGTCTTTGGAGGAGGCCGAAACCCATTCATTTTTGGGTTTTAGGGTGATGATGACATCGCTTTCCTCCATACTCATAGGATCCGTAGGCACTTCGGCTGCCCCGATCCGGGTCACTACCTGGTCTACTTCCGGAAAGCCCGCGATCAGTATTTTTTCAATCTGAGTGGTTGTTTCAATGGTTTTGCTCAGGGACGTCCCTGTTTTTAGTACGGGCTGAATGACGAAATCCCCTTCGTCGAGGGTGGGGATAAATTCTCCCCCCATCCGGGAGAACAGAAACCCGGCCATTATGAGGAGTCCTGCGGCAATTCCCAAAACGGCCCTTTTGTGGCCCATGGCCCAGCGAATGACGGGGACGTATAGGGTATTTAGGCGCCTGATCAGTCTGAGGGATATATTTTTTTCCGGGTTCTTAGCGGGTTTGATAAACCATGAAGACATGACGGGTACATAGGTAAAACACAGAATCATGGCCCCGATGAGGGCAAAACTGAAGGTCAGGGCCATGGGGCGAAACATTTTTCCTTCCACCCCGCTCAGGGAAAGGATCGGGATAAAAACGATAAGGATGATCAGTTGCCCGAATACTGCTGAATTCATAAGTTTAGACGCCCCTTGGAGGGTGATTTCATCTTTCAGCCTTTGTTTTTCTCCCCCCTCGAGTTTCAGGAGTTCCGAACGCCTGGCATTGATCTGGAAGGCGATAAACTCCACGATAATTACCGCCCCGTCGATAATAATACCAAAATCAATGGCGCCAAGGCTCATCAGATTGGCATCCACCCCGCTCAAATACATCAGGGTAAGGGCAAAAAGGAGGCTTAAAGGGATGACGGAAGCTACGACCATTCCGGAACGGAAATTCCCCAGTAACAGCACCACGACAAAAATCACAATCAGACAGCCAAGGATCAGGTTTTCCGTAATGGTGTGGGTGGTCCGTTGGATTAAATCACTTCGATCCAAAAAGTCATTGATGTAAACACCCTCGGGTAATGATTTTGAAATTTCCGCTACCCGCTGATTCACGGAATTTATGACTTCTTTGGAATCCGCCCCTTTAAGCATCATCACCTGGCCCAGTACTTTTTCACCTTCTCCGTTTGCGGTGATCGCCCCAAAACGCGTCGCACTTCCGTACCCCACTTCACCTACATCACGGACAAAAACAGGAATGCCTTCTATGGTTTTTACCACGGTGTTTTCAATATCCTCCAGACTCCCGATAAGGCCTTCGCCCCGAATAAAATACGCCTGATTGACCTTTTCAATATACCCCCCTCCGGCTACACTGTTTCCTTTTTCCAATGCTTCGATCAGTTCTCCGGCAGTAATATTCATCGCCCGGAGCTTCTCTGTGTTTATGGCTATTTCGTATTGTTTCAAATAACCGCCCCAGGTGTTTACTTCTACCACTCCTGGAATTCCGGAGAGTTGCCTTTTGACAATCCAGTCCTGGATGGTACGTAAATCCATGGCGTCGTACCGGTCCTTGAATTCGGGTTCCACATCCAGGGTATACTGGTATATTTCACCCAAACCTGTACTGATCGGGCCCATTTGGGGAGATCCAAAACCTTCCGGGATTTTCTCTGAAGCCGCCTGGATTTTTTCGGCGATCAACTGTCTGGGGAGATAGGTTCCCATATCATCCTCAAAAACTATGGTAACCACGGACAGACCGAATTTCGAAACAGATCGGATTTCCCGGACTCCGGGCAGGTTGGCCATTTCGAGTTCTACGGGGTAGGTTATAAACCGCTCCATATCCGGGGTGGAAAGGTTCCGGGAAGTCGTAATGACCTGTACCTGGTTATTTGTAATGTCGGGCACGGCCCCAATGGGGATGTTCCAGAGGGAGAACACTCCACCGGCGACAATGACAAGGGTCAGCAACACTACGGCAAATTTGTTGCGAAGACTAAATTGTATAATAGATGAAAGCATAGCTGCTTAGATGAAAAAACACGCGTTGAGCAGGTGCAGGCGCACCCTTAGGTAAATTTAGGATTGGAAAACAAGCGGGTTAGGCGTGCCGGGGTGGCTGGAAAACACCGGGGGAGAAAACGCCTGAAGTTTGGAGTAAATAGTAATACTGATGCGATTGGGATTCTTTCCGTGGCTGAGGAGTATCCCAGAAGAAGCGTTGCCCGATAAACAAGTGTGTATGGCTCAACACCTGATTGGGCAATTGCCGAAAAGGCAGTTTTTCGTGCTCGTGCTTTTCTTCCTGATGGTTTCTTTCGTGATCTTCTTTCTGGCTCCCGTAGTGTTTGTCTAAAAAGGTCAGGAAGGAATCGCCAAACTCATCTTGATGGTAAGCGGCGTGTTCCAGCAGCTCGTCCAACTGCACGAGGTCGGAAACCGACAAATGCAGGCTTTGCAGGAGCAGGAGGGAAGAGAGAAGCATGGAAAGCAGTCGCGTCATCGCTTTAAAGATACTATTTCTGCGGATACCCTTCAGGGGATTAATACCTTCTGTATCCCAAGAAGCCCTAAAGTTAAAAATTCCCTGAAGTCCGGGATATGATCTTTATCAGATTCTGATGACCCAGGCACATGGGGTTATGTTTCTCCACACCGGATTAATTTGTACATTAAACCTCAAAACCAACACCTATGAGTTCGATCAAACCACATCCGATCTTTATCCTGCTTGTCTTGGCCTTTCTGGTACTTCCACAAGCCAACGCCCAGAAAGGGTTTTCAAAATCTGCTATCCGAAAACAAAAAGAAGCGGTGTCTGCCGCTGTGGACCAGCGCCACAAACAAACCCAGGTCATGGTAGATAAAGTCTTCAGTTTTGCGGAACTCGGATTCCACGAAGTGGAAACTTCGGAATACCTGACGGGAATTCTGGAAAATGCAGGCTTTGAAATCACCTCCGGGGTATCGGGAATACCCACGGCCTGGTTCGCCCGGTGGACGAATGGAGCAGGCCCGGTGATTGCGCTCGGCAGTGATGTGGATTGTATCCCAAAGGCCTCTCAGTATCCGGGCGTGGCCTTTCACAAGCCTATTGTAGAGGGGGCCCCCGGTCACGGAGAAGGTCATAATTCTGGTGTTCCCCTGAATATAACTGCTGCTCTTGCGGTACAGGAGCTCATGAAAGAAAATAATATTGGCGGTACGCTGGTGATATGGCCGGGAATCGCGGAAGAACTCCTGGGTTCTAAGGCCTGGTTTGTGCGGGACGGACTTTTTAAAGGGGTGGATATGTGTATTTTCACCCATGTCAGCAGTAATCTGGCCGTTTCCTGGGGACAGGCTACAGGTACCGGGCTCATTTCCGTGGAATACAGTTTTGAGGGTGAGGCGGCCCATTCAGCCGGGGCTCCATGGCGGGGTCGTTCCGCCCTGGATGCGGCTGAACTGATGAATGTCGGTTGGAATTATAAAAGAGAACACCTGCATCCTCTGAAACGGTCGCATTCGATTTTTACGGATGCAGGGGATCAGCCTAATGTGGTGCCATCCAGGGCTTCTATATGGTTTTACCTCCGCGATGTGACCTATGAGGGAATTATGGAGATGTACGAAGACGCAAACCATATTGCGGAAGGGGCGGCACTTATGACGGATACCGAAGTAACCTCACGCGTGGTTGGGGCAGCTTGGCCCCGTCACTTCAACAAAGTGATCGCAGAAACCATGTACGAAAACATAAAGCAGGTGGGGCTTCCACAGTGGTCTGAGGCAGATCAGCAGTTGGCCAAAGCCGTGCAAAAAGCGGTCAATTCCAAAGATCCTAAAGGTCTGGCCACCGAGTTATCCGAATTGAGGAAGCCTGTGGAACGACCTGTAAGCGGGGGCTCGGATGATATTGGGGATGTTTCGTGGACCGTCCCTACGGTAACGCTCCGTTTTCCTTCGAATGTTCCCGGCCTTCAGGGGCATCACTGGTCCAACGCTATAGCCATGGCAACTCCTATAGCCCATAAAGGGGCCACAGCCGGGGCAAAAGTTGTGGCGATGACCGTAATGGATTTTCTTACCCAACCCGATTTACTGGTGCAGGCCAGGGATTATTTCGAGAATGTTCAAAAAAAGGAAACCGAATACCGCCCGATGATTTCTGCGGATGATCCACCTCCTATTGAACTCAACACGGCTATCATGCAGCAGTATCGCCCTCAACTCGAGGGGTTCTATTACGATGAAACTAAATATGACACCTACCTGGAACAGTTGGGTGTAACCTACCCCACTTTAAAAGAGGAATAGTTTTTGGTATACTTTTAATCTATGAGAATAAGATATGCAATACTAGGCCTTGTTTTATGTGCAGTGTCGATAAATGCACAGGATCGTAATACAGAACCTCCCAAACTGGTCGTTGGTTTGATCGTAGACCAAATGCGTTTTGATTTCCTCGAAAGATACCAGGAGCATTTTGGGGAAGGTGGTTTTAAACGACTTATGCGGGAGGGGTATAGCTTTGAAAACACACATTATAATTATGTCCCGACAGTCACCGCTGCCGGCCATGCTTCTATATACACAGGGGTAACCCCAAGTGTCCATGGGGTTATTGATAATAGTTGGTATGAGCGGGAATCCAATCGCATGGTGAGTAATGTGGGCGACACTGCGGTTCGCATCGTCGGATCCGCAGTGGAACGGACTTATGGCTATTCTCCTGCCCGGTTGGTCATGGGTACCATTACCGATCAGTTGCGACTGGAATCGAACTCTGAAGCAAAGGTTATCAGTGTCGCCCTTAAGGACAGGGGGGCTATACTCCCGGGAGGGCATAGTGCCAATGCCGCTTACTGGAACGACTGGGAAAGCAGTCCGGGGCATTTTGTAAGCAGTACCTTTTATATTGAAGAACTGCCCTCCTGGGTAGTGAATTTCAACAAAAAGGAAAGGGCGGAAAAATATCTGGGCAAAACCTGGGAAACCCTTCTGCCTATAGAGAAATACACGGCAAGTGCCCCGGATGACAATCCGCACGAGCGCGTTCTCAGGGGAAAGGAAACCCCCACTTTCCCCTATGACTTAAAAGCCATGCGGGAATTGTACAACGGGGACCCGAGCTACTATCAGGTGCTCTGGGTAACCCCCTTTGGAAATACCCTGACCCGGGAATTTGCCCTCCAAGCCCTGAAGTCTGAAGATTTGGGTGCTGATGCGGTTACCGATATGCTCTGTATAAGTTTTTCCACCCCGGATGTGGCCGGGCATACTTTTGGGCCCCAGTCCGTGGAAGTGCAGGACATTTATCTCAGGTTGGACCGGGAAATCGAAGTTTTGCTCAATACCCTGGATAAAAAGGTCGGGGAGGGGAATTACGTGCTTTTTTTGACATCGGATCACGGAGTGCAGCCGGTCGTTTCGTATCAGGTGGCGCAAAACAAACCCGCCGGATTGGCCGTTATCCCGAAATTTAATCAGGAATTAAATTTTAAACTGGGGCAGACTTACGGGGCTTTTGAGTGGATAGAATACTTTGGGCTCAATCAGATATACCTGGATCACGATTTAATTGAGGAAAAGGATCTTTCCCTGGCAGAAGTACGGCAGGGTGTGGTTGATTTTATGAAAGAACAACCGGGCGTGCGATTTGCGCTTACACCGGAGGATCTCGTTTCCTCAGAAGATTCGACAGGGTTGGTGGAAATGGTGAAGAACGGGTATTTCCCGGAACGCTCAGGGGATGTTATGCTCGTTTACGAATATGGGGTGATGCCCACTTCAGACTACCGAACCCCTATTTCAAAGGTTCAGGGGGCCGGCCACGGTTCCGGTTATGATTACGACACGCACGTTCCACTCCTGTGGTTCGGCAAGGGAATCCCACAGGGGACTTCCGCACGCAAGGTGCATCCTGTGGATATCGCCCCTACATTGGCTAAGATTCTGAATTTGCAGGGTTCTGTGGAGATGACCGGTAAACCCTTGCCTGAGATTTTAAAATAAGCGCCGGAGGCCGCTCCCCAATCCTCCAATGAGAAGGCTA
>CAZEQO010000029.1:13976-24592 GCA_964514365.1 uncultured Robiginitalea sp.
TTTTTGCTAATGTACTCCTGGCGGACTTCTTCATAAAGGGCCGGACTTCTCTCGAAGCCCCGATAAAGTCGCTGCCGGACATCTGTAATGGCCAGTTCTTCCCCCTGCACCTGGGAAACCACGGCGTAATTGGCATCCACCAGGCCAGACATGTCGAAGTCATAAGGCACGGGAATGGCGTTCATCCCTTCTACAAAAATGAGTTTTTCATTGTGCTGGTAGGCTGAAGAATAATCGGTATTGCCGATCATAAACTGGAAATAGTCGTTTAAGATTGAGGTGCGGTCATCCTGCTGTTGCGGATGGACCTTACGCTTGAGTCGTTTGGCATCATGGCGGTCAGCCACCTCGCTGATATCTTCAATCACAAACCCCTCGAGCTGGTATTCCTTATCTTTTTTTCCTTTTACATCTGAATAATCAATGTTCAACCGCCGGGTTTTAAAGTGGTACGGACTCACCACTTCATAGAGTTTATACGCCATGTATTCCTTGAGTACATAGTCTTGCCCCTGGTCTGTGTTCCGACATGGGAGAACCACTTTTAACTCCTTGTTTCCCTCGAACTTTGTTTCCTTCCTTTCAGATTTCTTGATCCGCATTTTAACGGGGGTCAGGAAACAGTTTTTCCGTCTCCAGTTCCCGCGGGCCCTGAGGCCAACTTCTAAGGAATCCCATTCCCCATCGGGGTTTTGATAGGCGAGCTGTGTTTTCAGATAGGTGCTGTCGTCAGTATCCCGGCGCATTTCCCTGTCGGAATACCGAAGTACAATAGACAGTGGTGATTCATCCTGAAACAATGGGGTGGTTGCATTCTCAGAGGCAATGCCACTTACTTCCTGCCCGGATGTACCCTGGGCAAATATTAAAAACAGGAATACAATCAGCGATAAGGTTTGATTTTTCACTACCTTGGTTTTTGGATTGTTTTAAATTACTAAAAAGAAGGCTATTAAACTCTATACTTCCATAATAAACGGCAAAACTATGGTCGTTTTGGCCATTTCGGTTCTGGTAACCTACCTGTCCATCCATTTCAACCTGGGTTACAATGTAGATCTTACCCTTCTCAGTATTGCCATTGTCTTTCCACTTGTATTCAATATTCGCGGAGCCTTCCGCAGGCGGGAAAAAGCCTTGCAGCATCTCAGCCAGTTTCGCGCTGCGCTGAAGACCATTTATTTTTATCTTCAAATGAGCGTATCCCTTTCTGCTGAGGATAAGAAGAAGCTGGAAGAAATCCTGGAAGCCATCAGCGATGAGACCGTTCTACATCTGAGAAACGGCACCGATCATGCCGTGGCAGTGGATACGGCTATGGATGAATTACAACAATTTGTCATTGATTCCAAGGACGACATACCGGGCCGGATCCGGGACCGGATCTTCAGGTATATGAATGATTTGCAGGAGGGGTTTGAAAATGTACACGCGATAAACAGCCACCGAACCCCTATTGCATTAAAGGCGTATTGCCTGGTATTTATCTATGTGTTTCCTTTTATCTACGCACCTACAATAGTTTATAATATCGGGGCCACTGAAAATGCCTGGGTCGTTTATTTCATTGTAGTCGTTACAGAATTTATCCTGATCTCCCTTTACAACATCCAGGATCAGATAGAGTATCCATTCGACGCGGTAGGGGTGGATGACATCAAGCTGGAGAATTTTAAAATAAACCGATAGGTCTGTATTTATACTCCTTTGACCATCCTGTAATCGTCCATGACGAAGCCCCCTCCAATATCTGTAATTTCCCCTCCCTTTTTTGAGAATCCCATTCGGGTATACGCATTAATAGACTGATCGTTATATTTATTCACGGTCAGTGCAATATCAGTACATTCAAGGACGCGCGCTTTTTCTTCCACAAAATGCATGGCCGCTTTTCCGATTCCTTGTCCCCGACGGTAATCCAAAAGGTATATTTTACTTAAAAAAAGGGTTTTGCCCTGCTTCTCAAAAGCGAGATACCCCTCTGTCATACCCCCTGTCTGAATACTGAAATAATATATCCCCTGAGCGATTTGCTTTTCAATAGCCGATGCCGATTGAAAGTGCTCCAGCATATAGTCTACCTGAGCCCTGCCGATAATGGGTATGTAGTGTTCCCTCCAGATAATGTCGGCCAGTTCAGCTACCCGGGCAACCTCCCGGGGGCTCGTCACAGCTGTAAAAATAACTTTTGTATTCATCCTTGGAATTCTCATTGTCAGGCGAAATGCCATATAGGCCCAAAGTACAAAACACCGTTGTAAATTGAGAACTTTCCAGTTCGGGACACCGTATAATTTTATTACATTTAATATCAATTCAGAAAACAAATATCAATGAACGGTTTTTCAAAAAAGGTAGTTTTTTTTCTTTGTTGGAGTTTTCTCGGAACTCCTGCCGTCTTCGCTCAGGACCCGGGCAGCTCAATGGCAATCGGAAAGTGGGATTTGGAAGTAGAATACGGGCAGACCTGGTTGCCCTCCTGGCTGGAGGTTAAACTATCCGGGAACAAAGCACTCGTGGGATACTTCGTGGCGGCTGGTGGCAGCGCCCGTCCTATTTCTGAAATACACGATAAAGAGGGCATGATCAGTTTCAATATTCCGCCCCAGTGGTCCGGAAATCACAATATGCAATTTACAGGGCAGGTCAAAGGGGATACCCTTGAGGGAATGTTACTGGACCATATGGGGGTAGCCCGTAAATTCCGGGGTACAAAGGCCCCAACTTTACTGTATCCGGCACCTGAAAAATGGTCCAAGCCTAAATCATTGTTGGCGAAAAACAGCCTCGATGGATGGGTCTCCCAACAAACTGAGAAGGAAAATCAGTGGTTCGTTAAAGATGGGGTTTTGACCAGCCCGGCTTCCGGGGTGAACCTTATGACCACAGAATCCTTTAAGGATTTCAAATTGCATATAGAATTTAAGTATCCGGAACATTCCAACTCCGGGGTCTATCTCCGGGGCAGATATGAGGTGCAGGTGGAGGACAGTTACGGTAAAGCACCTTCCTCCATCTACCTGGGTGGGGTATACGGCTTCCTGACCCCAAATGAGAATGTCGCCAAAAAGGCCGGAGAATGGCAAACCTACGACATCACTCTGGTCGGGCGGCGGGTTACCGTGGTAGCCAATGGGAAAACAATCATCCACAACCAGATCATCCCCGGGATTACCGGGGGAGCCCTGGATAGTCGGGAAGGGGAGCCCGGGCCTATTCTGCTTCAGGGCGATCACGGTCCGGTGGAATACCGGAATATTACAATCGCAACCCCGGCCGATTAGCCCTGTAGCCTTTGCCATTCAGTCGGGTTTGAAGCGCCTGATCCCCGTATGTCCCGGGATTACTTCGGCTATAACTGGTCGTCAAGCCAATGGATGATATTGAGCAGGAACTGGTAGTTTTGGGAAGCCTGTGGAATATTCATCCCCATCTTCCATTTTTCAGGCCCGGCCAATTGGGCTGAAAACCTGGCTGCCTCTCCTGAAACAAATAGGAAATAAGTCTCAAAGGTGATAGGTTGTAGTATCAGGTAAAATATTAAGGATTCATTTTCGTAAATGTTTCACCAAAGGCATTCAATTCTTTGACCTGACCGTCCGCCCCCAGGTTAAAGTTAAACACCGGCTTTTGTTGGAAATCGTCCCGTTCAACCGATCGGAAAGTATCGTAATGCCAGTGTTCCAGGGCATAACCGAGGAAATCGTTGAATCGAACCTCCAGTGATGAGGTCGTTTGACGGACTTCTGCAGTCCCGAGCATCGGATGGTTGTAGGTGCCGGAGTATGCCGCCAACTCCCGGGTAGGTTGGGTGTTTTGAACCCTCTTCTCAACGAGTTCCTTATTTCTGGCCAGGCTTTCTTTCTCAAAACCTTCATATAATTCAAAGACCTCTTTGTGCCAGGGACGACTCCCATCTTCGAACGCCCAGAGATCCAGGGCTTTGTACATAAATGCATGTCTCAATTCCGCATGGTCGCGATTGGCCAGAAAATAGACTGCTGTGTTTTTTTCGTGAATGACCCCGGCTATGGCGATCAGACCCCCGATGCTACCGGTATGAAAATCCAGTTTCTCACCCCTGTAGTCGTGTTGAAACCAACCCAGCCCATAGGACGTCCAGTTTGGATTTGTGAGGGTCTGAGTGGGGTAGAATGACGCTTTGGGTATAAGCGCCTGGGGTTCAAAAAGATATTTGAAGGTTTCGGGTTTGAGGATGGTTTTCCCCTTATAGACTCCTTTTCCAACCAGCATTTGGAGATAGTGTTCTATATCTGCGGCACAGGTCCAGATCATGCCTGCCGCCCCAATCTGGTCAGAAAGGTTGTGGGGCACTTCTATAAACCCTTCCTCGGCAGAATAAAAATAAGGTGTGACATAATTGCCGGCCTTAAAAATGTCAGAAGCCCGGGCAACGGATCGTTCCATTTCCAGGGGTTCAAAGAGATTTTCTGCAACAAATTCGGACCAGGGCATCCCGGAGATGGAATGTATAACCTCCCCTGCTGTTGCGTACATGAGGTTGTTGTACTCAAAACCACCCCGAAGCGGATAAGCCTTTGGGGCCTGCGCAAATCGTTTGAGCGTCTGAGCAGTAGAAACACTGTCCATGACCCAGAGCATGTCTGCACCGGCGATTCCCAAATTATGAGTTAATAAATCCTGAACCCGGGCTTCTTCTGTAATATACGGATCGGATAACTGGAATTCGGGAAGGTGTTCCCTCACCCGATCTGTCCAGTTTAGCTTGCCCTGATCCACCAGAATACCCAGGGCCATGGCAACCATAGCCTTGGTGGTAGAACCCATATTAAAAAGGGTTTCCCTATCTACCGGAGTTTTAGTGTCTACTTCGGCTACCCCATACACTTCGCTAAATACAACTTCGCCGTTTTGTACGACTATGGCCGTCATCCCGGGGATGTGCCAGTCTTCGATCCCCTCCAGGAGCATCGCGTTGAGTTCCCTGGTTTTTTCCTGAGCTATTGAGGAAGACAGGGGGAGCAGGGTGCAAAAAAGAAGTATAAATCGCAATCGAATGGACATGGGGCCGGGTGTTTGGGTTACAACTGAAAATCCTAAGTGTACTTGTATAGGTGCCTGAAAAGAACTTAAGGTACAAAAAAGGACCTTCCAGTGTAAAAATAGTGTGCTTTCAATTTTCTATCTACCCGTAAAAAACTACATTTAGATACCATCAAAATAAACTGTATTCCATGCTTAGAAACTTCTTGTATCTGTTTTTGTTTTTCCTTGTTTTTCCCGGTTTGGCACAGGACCTCCAAACCTATATGGAACCTGCCAAATTTCGCAATATAGGACCCTTCCGTGGAGGACGGTCTACGGGGTCTTCCGGAGTGGTCGGTGATCCGCTCACGTATTATATGGGTACTACAGGTGGCGGTCTTTGGAAAACCACAAACGCCGGTCAGACCTGGGACAATATTTCAGACGCGTATTTTAAAACAGGTTCTGTTGGAACCGTTTCCGTGTCGGAGAGTCACCCGAATGTTGTGTATGTAGGTATGGGGGAACATGCACCCAGAGGGGTGACTACCTCTTACGGGGATGGGGTATATAAATCGACGGATGCCGGTAAGACCTGGCAACATATGGGATTGGACAGTACCCGTCATATCTCGAGGATCATTATCCATCCGGATAACCCCGACCTTATCTGGGTGGCGGCCCAGGGAGCCATCCATGGGCCTACAAAGGAGCGGGGTATTTACAAGTCTTCGGATGGGGGAAAGACATGGAAGAACGTCCTTTTTGTCAATGAGCTCACAGGGTGCAGCGATCTTTCGATGGACATGCACAACCCCATGGTCCTTTATGCCGCCATGTGGGATCACATCCGGAAGCCCTGGAAGGTTATCAGCGGAGGCCCCGGTAGCGGGATGTACAAATCCACCGATGGAGGAGAAACCTGGTTCAAAATTCACAAGGGTCTCCCTGAGGAGAAGGGAAAGATGGCTGTGGCTGTATCCCGGGCCAATCCGGATCGGGTATATGCCCTGGTTGAAAGTGATACGCATAAGGAGAAGGGGGGGCTTTTTGTTTCCTCCGATGCCGGGCAAAGCTGGAGCCGGGTAAGCGGGGATCACCGCTTGATTCAGCGGGCATGGTACTACATCGAGATTGCACCGGACCCGAATGACGAACACACCATTTATGTGCTCAGCGCTTCTCCTTACCGATCAATAGATGGTGGAAAAACATGGGAGGAGATTCGCACCCATCACGGGGATTACCACGATCTGTGGATTAATCCGGAAGACTCTAAAAATATGCTCATATCCGATGACGGAGGAGCTGAAATAACTTTCGATGGAGGGAAAACCTGGTCACGGCAGGACAATATGCCCACAGCCCAGTTTTATCGGGTGGCAGTGGATAATCAATTTCCCTATAACCTGTATGGGGGGCAGCAGGACAATACCTCGGTTAAAATTTCCAGCATTGGAATGGGGACTTCGGGAATTGGACGAGAGCATTGGGAACCTTCAGCCGGGGGCGAAAGTGCTTTCCTGGGCTTTGACCCGGATAATCCCGAAAAAGTGATGGGGGGCAGCTACCTGGGGACAGTCGATTTATTGGACGTTAAGGCCAAAACGGGGACAAAGGTCATGATAGAGCCCAATCTGTATCTGGGGCTTCCCGCCCGGGAGATGAAATACCTTTTTAACTGGAATGCCCCCATCATCAAATCAGTACATGAACCCAACACCTATTACCACGCCGCCCAATACGTATTGAGAACGCGGGATGAAGGAAATTCCTGGGAAGTGATGTCGCCGGATCTCACGGGGAATCAGGACGACAAACAGGGCAACGGAGGCGGGCCCTATACAAACGAGGCAGTCGGGGCTGAGAACTACGGGACCATCAGTTATATCATTGAATCCCCTCATGAAGCGGGGGTTTTCTATACCGGGAGTGATGATGGCAAGGTCTACCTTACCCGGGACAATGGGGCGAACTGGAAAAATGTTACTCCAAAGGGAATGCCGGAAACCCTGGTGAACGCCATTGAAATATCCCCTCACGATCCGGGCACGGTTTATATCGCCACAACCCGATATAAATTCAACGATTTTACACCTGCTTTGTATAAGAGTTCAAATTACGGTGGGTCCTGGACGAAAATCAGTTCGGGAATCCCCTATGGAGCCTTTACTCGTGTAGTCCGGGAAGATCCCGTGCGAAAGGATCTCCTGATTTGTGGAACCGAGACGGGCCTTTATGTTTCCTATTCAGGAGGCAAGCGTTGGGAGCAGATCAAATCCAATCTCCCGGTAGTCCCCATTACGGATCTTAAGCTAAAGCACAATGATATCATTTTGGCAACTCAGGGCCGTTCCTTTTGGATATTTGATGACCTGCCACTGCTCAGGCAATACACGGGAATCCCTTCTGAAACAGTGATTTACAAGCCGGAAGATGTAATTTATCCAAATTGGTACAGTAGTATGAACGCTTCAGACCCCGGAGGAACAGATTCCTTTGAGGGCGTGAACCCGGCAAGTGGTATGGTTGTCTATTACGCCCTTCCTGACCAGGCCGATTCTTTGGAAGTCCGTCTTGAGATTCAAGATGCTGCAGGCAATTTGGTTCGGAGTTTTACCTCTGTTCCGGATTCAGAATACCGGCCTTATGAGGGGGCGCCTTCAAAGGCCCCGGTACTCCCGGCAAAAAAGGGGTTAAACCGTTTTGTCTGGGATTTGAGGTACTCCGGCCTGCCAGGTGCTCCTGAGGTATATATCGAAGGCAGCTTCCGGGGGCGCAGGGCTATGCCCGGCACCTATACCCTGAGTCTGAAACACGGGGAAGTACAAAAGCAAACTCAGGCAATCCTGCTGCCTAATCCGCTGATTCCGACCACAGAGGCCACATGGAGGGATTATGACGCAACCATGAAGAAGGCTGAGGATCGGTACCGGGAAATGACGGAATTGACCAACAGCATGTACACCTTGCAGGAAAGGCTTCAGGAGATGATCTCCCATTTGGAGGCCACGACTCATACGGAGGTTACTGAAGAAGCAAAACGCACCCTGGAAAAGATGCGGGAATGGGATAAGAAAATGGTGCAAAGGTTATCAAAGGCCTACGACGACGTAGAGAATTACGTCAATGGTTTTACGGCTGAGTATCTTACAGCCCTGAATCATGGAGATAGCGGGATTCCAAGGATAAATACAGGGACAAAGTCGAAATTAGAGGCACTTAATGCACAATGGAATGTCTACAAGAAAGAAGCTGAACTTCTGCTCAGCGAGGATGTGGAAGGTTTGAACAGGGAATTTTACGAACTCGGGATCGGAGCCCTTTACCTGAGTAAATAAAAGTCGAAAGTACGAGGGAGAATTCCGGCTGGTGAAAGTGGAAAAATGTGTTTTGACGAGGAATCAAAGCACTTAGGCTCAAGCATTTTGAGGAGTGATCCGAATACCTTTAATTCGGCCAGAACACTATATGAAAATGAACACTTTCAGGGGTAAATATGGCAGCTTCTGGGCAATGCCCTTAGTGCTTATCAGTGCTTGCAGCCCACTCCAGCCAGATACCGAATCCTATGGCGAGGCCTGGGAAGAAGTTCTGGAATCCAGCAGGTGGGAAACCTCTTTGAATGAAATACCCAATCCTTCTACTGAAAGCACTACGTACTTCGCCTTACCCGAATTCAGACCAACTACAGATACCGAGGCTTCCGAAGACTTTCTGCAGCACTATCCGGTTCTTGTGAGCCGGGCCTATTTTCGCCTGATTTCTGAGGCGATGGAGGCGGATCAGGATGTGGCGCGCAGCTATCAGGAACTCTACCGGGAGTCACGAATGCCGGAGTATCAGGGCAACGCCCGGAAACAGCAGGAGTTTGAGACTGCTGAAAGGAGGTATCTCGCACACCGGGAGATGCTCAACGGCTTAAGGTCCTGGAACGCCTTTAACCGTTACGGCTCGGACGATTTGGATTTCTTTTTACAGGAAGAGTTCGAGGTAGCCTATGCGAAGTACCAAAGAGGAGTAAAGGAAGATGCCCTGGTGGAATACCTGATGCGCCGCCTGGCAGATTTATACCATCAGAAATACGGTGGCCTGACTTCTCAAGAACTTTTCGAGGGATAAATAGCCTTAAAAGAGAACTCCTAATTTTGATTAAAGGTAATTCCCAGCGTAAGGATATCTGATGAAAAAGGAATGTTTCGCGAGTAATGGTAGAATTTCAGGTCTACACTTTTCAAACCAAATCCAAGGACATTCAGGCGTGTAAAGATATCTACGTACCCGAGGCCCAGACCCCATTGATTGGCAGAGTATGCAGATAGGTCAAAATCAGAGGTGTAAAACTCCGATTGAGATAAATGCAGGTTATAGGGCCGGAAAGAGTCGGCCGCGGATTGCCAGTAATACCTGTAGGAAGGATATACGGTAAAGGATGGACTCACTTTAATCGGAGCCTCCAGGCTCGCCGTATGCGAACTGATTTCCCAATCATCTCTGTAATATCTGTAAAAACTCCTCAAGGTAACATATTCGTTCAGGTAGTAGTGTAACCGTCCTCCCAGAGCTGTTTTAATCCGGGTATCGGGCAGTCGTTCCACGTCATCAGCAAGGTGAAATCCATCGAGAAAGGAATCCGCAACATCCTGGAAGTAGACCCGTTGGAACGGGGTAGATAACAAACCACTTTGATATACAACGTCCAGGGCCAGGCTTGCCTGCAGCTTTTTCCCAAGGATTTGGGAAAAACCCAACCCCAGGGAGTAGGAGTTCCTTTTTATATTGGAGAAAGGCACGAACACGGGGCTGTAATCCGTGTTTCCCGTTAAGGGATAAATATTGAATAAAGGGCTATTCAGCCCACTGCCACCCGGAAAAAATGGCCTTAATTCGATTGGATAGATGGCGTTCCAGCGATCAAAATAAGCATTGCCTTTTAAGGTAAATTCAGTATTCTTTTGATTAAATAACCAGGTGTGGTTGCCGCCAATGCCAACGGAGAAGTAGTCGTATTCCACTGCAACAGAAAGGCTTGTGCTCCAGATTCGGTTCCGGTCATCGGAAGCGTGCGCATAGGTAATCACGGCGTTAGACCAAAGATCTGAGGCAGAAGCCCCCGAACTCGCCTGAAACGGATCCGAATTACCGTCAAAAGGGTCAATATTACTCGAGGATGCCGAGGTATATGCTGAGATCCCAACGTCAACCGTAAGCACATCGTCTTCATTGAGGGGGACGGATACGACAATGGTTCCTGTGCCATCCGTGAGTGATTCGGTTCCGATTCCGCCTGTCACTGCTGCATTTACACCGTCTTGCTGATAATAACTGCTCAGAAAGCTGATTTCAGCACTTTCCAGGACGCGTTTTTTATACGTATTGTTCTCAGATTCCTCTTGCCCGAACCCAAATGAGGACGCGAGTAGGAGAAACCCGATAAGAAAAAATTGCCTCATATGCATTTAATTACAGCCACAGCCTCCTCCGGTTTTTCCTCCATTGGCCCCTGAGGCCGCTTCCCGATAGGACTGGGCAGTAAGGAGGTTACGATCACATTTCTTGTCAGAAAGGATCATGTCAGGATCGTTCAGGTAGACTTTTTCATATTCCTT
>CAZEQO010000030.1:0-490 GCA_964514365.1 uncultured Robiginitalea sp.
AACCCGAATTTATCTCCTTTCAGTTTCTTTAATGTATTTAGCTCCAATCCTCCTATACTTATTTTTTCTCCGGCAAGAAGCGGTCGAACGAATACTACCAAAGACACTTATAATAATGTAAAGGAAGTAGAGCAGAAGTATAACTCCCGTGAGAACGGCGATGGCCCGGAGGATACCGTTGGCTATGGTTTTTGAATCCATTGCAGTATCAATTATTAAAGGCGTAATATAGAATATTGGTCCCCATTTGTAAGGCTTTTTGTCGAATTTCTTCAGGATCGTTATGCACTTCAGCATCTTCCCATCCATCTCCCAGATCGGACTCATAGGTAAAGAGGAGTACTAACCTTCCCTCGTGAAAAAAGCCAAGGGCCTGAGGACGCTTTCCATCGTGTTCATGGATCTTCGGGAGTCCTTCGGGAAAAGGGTGAGGTTCCTGGAAAATGGGGTGGTCTGCTCCAATCTCTGTCAATTCTTTGTCCGGGAATAT
>CAZEQO010000030.1:500-1660 GCA_964514365.1 uncultured Robiginitalea sp.
CTTCTCCAGATAGGGTGCCATGCCGTAATTGTCATCAATATGCAGAAATCCACCTGCCAGCAAATAGGTCCTGAGGTTGTTGGCATCCGCCTCTGACAGGACGACATTCCCGTGTCCGGTCATGTGTAAAAAAGGGTATTTGTAGAGTTCGCTGCTACCTACAACGACGGTTTCAGGCCTTGCATCCAGGGCCGTCCCAATAGCTGTATTGCTATATTGAATCAGGTTCGGAAGGGCCGTAGGGTTGGCGTACCAGTCCCCACCCCCCTGGTATTTCAATAGCCCTATGGTCTGTGCTCCGGCCGAAAGGGATCCTGCAAATAACAGGGCGCAAAAGCGAAGCGGTATTACTATTTTAAAAATCCTCAGGCGATTCATATTGTGTTTGTAGGTTTTTTGCCGTCTCAGTGACCATCAGGTGCCATTGATCAGGTTTACGGTAACGCAGGCATAGATGGCCGCAGTTTCCGTCCGCAGCCGGCTTTTCCCAAGGGACACAGGTAAGAATCCGGATTCATAAGCGGTTTGAATCTCAGCCCGGTTAAAATCCCCTTCAGGTCCGATGAGGACAACAATGTCCTTATCCGGCGCTACACGCCTTTTGAGTTCCACTTTTTCATCATCTTCACAATGTGCGATAAACCGCAGGTCGGGAAGGTTCCCCTTTACAAATTCCGCATAAGGGGTCAGGGGGTTCAGCCGGGGAAGATAGGTGCGCAGACTCTGCTTCATCGCTTCCTGCACCACCCGTTGGAGGCGGTCGAAAGAAAACTTATCCCTTTCGGAATGCTCGCAAAGGATTGGGGTGATTTCAGTCACGCCAATTTCGGTAGCCTTCTCCAGAAACCACTGAAAACGCTCCAAACGCTTCGTCGGGGCGACGGCCAGGTGCAATTCAAATCTGGGGGGGATTGTTTTTTTGGAATTCAGAACACGCCCAGAGCACTTTTTCGGATCGGCTCCTGTAATTTCTGAGGTAAAGAGAAATCCCTTGCCATTGGTTATCAATAACTCATCTCCTTCTTTTTTACGCAAAACTTTGACGATGTGCCGACTCTCCTCCGGTGAGAAAGAGAACTGGGAAACACTGTTGTCCAAAGTCGGGTGATAAAAGTAATTCATAGGATTAGCCATCATTTACTAGATACATGGTTGAAAAG
>CAZEQO010000030.1:1670-21610 GCA_964514365.1 uncultured Robiginitalea sp.
ATGAGCCACCAGGTGTTTTAGTCGACGTTTTTCCCGCTCAACTTCCGATGGTATAGCGAGCAGTAGCCGGGGTGCCGAGATCCGTAAAACGCCCGTCAAGATACTTTAAATATCCTGCAATTCCTATCATAGCCGCATTGTCCGTGCAGTATTCAAGGGGTGGGATGTGGGCGGTCCATCCCCATTTGGATTCCGCTTCTTTCAAAGCCTTCCGGATGCCGGAATTGGCTGCAACCCCCCCGGCCAGAGCAACCCGATCGATCCCGGTTTCGAGGACGGCCTTTTTGAGCTTGCGCATCAGGATCTCCACGATAGTCTTTTGAATTGAGGCGCAAATGGCATTTTTTTCGCGTTCCACAAATTCGGGGTCGGCAGCTGTCTGGCGTTGCAGAAAATACAAGATACTGGTTTTGAGCCCTGAAAAACTGAAATCAAGACCACCCACCTTAGGGATCGGAAATGTAAATCGATCCGGGTCACCCTGTTGGGCGTATTTGTCGATCAAGGGACCTCCCGGGTATGGCAGGCCCAGTAATTTGGCACTTTTGTCAAAAGCTTCACCCACAGCGTCATCCAATGTTTCTCCCAAAACTTCCATCTCGAAATACCCACGGACCAGCACGATTTGGGTATGGCCCCCGCTGATGGTCATGGCCAGGAAGGGAAATGCAGGCGCGTTTGAACCTTCGGTATCCAAAAAATGAGAAAGGATGTGCGCTTCCATATGATTTACCTCAATAAGTGGAATCTCCAGACCCATAGAAAGGGATTTTGCGAACGAGGTCCCTACCAGAAGCGAGCCTAAAAGGCCTGGACCTCTCGTAAAAGCTATGGCTGAAAGCTGTTTTTTGTCGATATTTGCTACGTCAAGGGCACGATGTACCAGGGGAACGATATTTTGCTGATGGGCGCGAGAGGCTAATTCAGGTACTACGCCCCCATAAGCCTGGTGAATCTGCTGTGTAGCCACAATATTACTAAGTGCTTTACGGTTGTGTAAAATAGCGGCGGCGGTATCGTCGCAGGACGATTCAATGGCGAGAATAAAAATATCTGAAGAATTCACGTGTTAATGGTACGGATTTTGGTTTGACAAAGGTAAAAAAACATCCTATCCGAAGACTGCGAAAAATAGTCGTACGTATTTTGCTGGTATTGCTGGTGATCTGTGTATTGGGGACTGTGGTACTCTCTTTGCCCGCGGTCCAAACCCGCCTGGCCGGTTATGTCACCGAGCGTATCAACAAGGAATTCGGGACGGATATCCGGATAGACAGGCTGCGCATATCGCTGATAAGCTGGGATACCGCCCTTCGGGATGTTTATATCGCCGATTACAAGGGAGATACGCTGATTTACGCGAGTGAATTGAATACCTCCATTTTAAGCCTGAGGGATCTTGCCGGTGGAAAGCTCGAATTCGGTGATATAGAAGTGAATGAGCTCTACCTGAATATGCGCACTTATAAGGACGCTCCGGATACCAACCTCGGAATTTTTATCGATCAGCTCGACGATGGTAAACCCAGGGCACCGGGTACTCCTCCCTTTTATTTTTTTTCCGAAGGCCTGGAAGTTTACAGCAGTCGGTTTGTGTTGCGGGATGACAACCTTGAAAATCCTGATATCCTCAATTTTACCGAGCTGAACATCGTCGCAGATAGTTTTAGGATCCAGGGTCCTGAAGTGCGCACGCACATTGCAGATTTTCAGGTGCGCACGTCCAGAAATGTCCGGGTGGAGAAACTCGCCACTGATTTTACGTATACCCGTGAGAACATGGTTTTTGATTCACTTTATATCCGGACCCCTGGCTCGGAGCTCAAAGGCAACCTCCGTTTTGACTACAAGAGGGAGGACCTGCCGGAATTTACAGATAAGGTGCAGGTTACCGCGACTTTTGACGAATCTACCATTGCCCTGGATGAGATCAATCAGTTTTACGACGGTTTTGGGAAGGGACGTACAGCACTTCTCTCCACCTCCGTCTCCGGCACCCTGAATGATCTTCAGCTGGATGATCTCCTGCTGGTTTCAGATAACACCGGGATACGGGGCAGCTTCAACTTTGACAATCTTTTTAACAAAGAGGAACCTTTTCAAATGGACGCCCGGATCCGGGATATCACTACGAGCTACTATCAGCTCAGGGGATTGATGCCCGAGCTCTTTGGGAATTCGCTGCCGGAATTTCTAAAAACACTCGGACAGTTTACCATTCGGGGCCCCGCGCTGGTCACGGAGACTTCGGTGAGCACACAGGTCAACATTCAGAGTTCCCTGGGAAGCAGTTACGCCGACCTGAATCTAACCGGATTCGACGATATTGACAATGCCGAGTATACCGGCTTTGTCTCACTGATCGATTTTGATCTCGGGCGCTTTACCGGTACAAACTCCCTGGGCAAGACTACGGTAGATGTGAATGTGGAAGGCAAGGGTTTTTCCAAGGAAAAGCTGAACACCGAAGTCATCGGACAGGTCTACACCTTTGTTTTTAATGGCTATGAGTACTCGGACATCGCCGTCTCCGGAATCCTCAAAGAAGAACTCTTTGACGGTTCTCTCAACAGCAAAGACCCGAATTTCATGTTTAATTTTACGGGTTTGGCTGATTTCGGGAGTGCTGAGAACACTTTTAATTTTGTCGCTTCCGTAGATTATGCGGATCTGCATCGGTTGAATTTTGTAAAAGATTCTACGTCCACCTCTATTTTCAAAGGGGATGTCAATATGGATATCAGTGGCAATACACTGGACGAAATAAAAGGGGATATCCGATTCAGTCAGACGAGTTTCCAGAATAAGAACGATACCTACTTTTTTGAAGATTTTAAAATCAGCTCCAGTTTTGATGCCGATTCTGTCCATACCATTACCATCAACTCTCCGGATATCATTACAGGATATATGAGCGGAAAGTTCCGCATAGGTGAGCTGGGGAAGCTCTTCAAAAATTCCGTGGGAAGTATCTACACGAATTATCAGGCAGATTCGGTCTCCGCAGGTCAGGAGCTTGCGTTTAATTTCAAAATTTACAATAAGATTGTCGAAGTGTTTTTTCCTGAAGTGTCCTTTGGGCCGAATACGTTTGTCCGGGGAAATATCGTGGCGGATAAAAATGATTTTAAACTGAATTTCAAGTCGCCGGGTATACAGGCCTACGGGAATGCTCTCGATACCATAGATATCCGTATCGACAATAAGAACCCCCTGTTTAACACTTATGTTTCCGTCCGGGACGTCTCCACGGTGTATTACGATTTGAAAGACTTTGAGCTGATCAACACAACGCTCGCAGACACGCTGTTCTTCCGAACGGAATTCAAGGGAGGCAGTCAGTACAATGACCGGTACAGCCTGAATTTTTACCACACATTCGAAGGGGACAACAATTCAGTCATCGGGCTGAAGCGCTCAGATATCAGTTTTAAGGGAAATACATGGGTGCTGAATAAAGATGGAAATTCAAGGAATAAAGTAGTCATCAGTCCGGGCCTGGACAGTATTGATATTCGTGAAATCGTCATGGTCAATGAGGAACGTGAGGAAATCATGCTCAAGGGTCAGTTGGCGGACTCTACGTATAAAGACCTGGAGCTGAAATTCAAAATTGTCTCCCTGGATAAGATTACCCCGGATCTCAATGGCTTTGACCTTAAAGGTGAAGTCAATGGGGTTCTCAACGTTCTGCAGGAGGATGATGTCTATCTCCCCATTGGGAATCTCAGCATAACAGATTTTATGATCAATGATGAGGTTCAGGGGGATCTGGATATCGGGATCGTCGGGAACCGGGATTTGACGGAATTCTCCGTAAACACCAGGATTACGGACCAGGGTACGGACAGGTTCAGTCTTATTGGCAATATTTACAATACTTCTGAAATTCCTACGGCCCAGTTGACCGCGAACTTCCAGGGATTCTCCCTGTCGTCATTTAACAGGCTCGCTGAAGGAGTACTGGGCGATATTCGTGGAAGTGTGGATGGAACGGCACGCGTGGAGGGAGATCTGAATAATCTGTCCATAAGTGGCATGCTCGATATTCACAACGGGGGTCTGGCCATCCCTTATCTGAATGTCGACTATGACCTTAGTCCGAATTCCGGAGTCCGTCTTTATGATCAGACCTTTCAGTTTGAAGGAGTCACCCTCACGGATACCTATGCCGGTACCCAGGCTGCGTTGGACGGGACCATCAGTCACTCGGCTTTTGCAGACTGGCGCCTGGATCTAAACCTGGAGAGTTCAGGGGAACGGCTGCTGATTCTCAATACGGAGTTCAATGAAGACGAATTGTATTACGGACAGGCCTATGTCAACGGTAACGGTAGGATTTACGGCCCTACTTCCGGGCTGAATATTGAATTTACAGGAGCCTCTGCCCGGGGAACTACACTGAAAATCCCAATCAGCGATGTGGCCTCTGTGGGGGATTATTCCTTTATAACATTTATCGAAAAAAAGGATCAGGAGGCTCTGGAAGCGGGACGACTGGCGAAAGACTATCAGGGGCTCGAGTTGAATTTTGACCTTGATGTTACCCCGGATGCAGAGGTGGAGATCGTCGTGGATCAGAAAACAGGTAGTGCTCTTAAAGGTACGGGAGCCGGGCTGATTTTTATGAATATCAATACAAATGGCACCTTTAATATGTGGGGGGATTTTGTGGTGGTTACTGGGCAATATCGACTCAAATACGCGGGTCTAATCGATAAGACGTTTAGCGTGCGCCCCGGGGGGACCATCAACTGGGACGGGGATCCCCTGGAGGCCATATTAGATATGGAGGCCGTTTATGAGCTCAATGCCAATCCTGCACCCTTATTGGAGAATTCCGGATATACACGGCGTATCCCTACCGAAGTGGTTGTCCGGTTGACCGATCAGCTCGAAAAACCGACTGTGGGTTTTGATATACAGTTTCCCGGGACGAGTTCTATCGTGAAGTCCGAGTTGGAATACCAGCTTCAGGATCCTACCGTTGAGGAACGAAACGCCTTATTTTTATTAGCCCAGGGGACATTTGTAAACGACCGGACCGGCCTGAATCAGCAGGCCATGGCCGGGAACATTTACCAGACGGCTTCTAACTTATTCAGCAAGGCACTTGGCTCGGACAGTGATGTAATCAACTGGGGACTCTCTTATGAAAGCGGCTATCAGGATCCAAATGCGGATATTGCGACAGATGATCGGATTGGGGTTACCGTTTCTACCAAGATTAGTGACAGGGTGCTGTTTAACGGAAGATTAGGGGTACCCGTGGGCGGTGTACAGGAAAGCTCTGTGGCCGGGGATGCAGAAGTACAGGTGATACTGAACGATGAAGGTACCTTGAGCGCCCGTATCTTCAATCGGCAAAACGAAATGCAGCAAATCGTCGCCGACAGGCAGGGATACACCCAGGGCGTTGGACTATCCTATGAAATGGATTTTAACAACGTCAGGGAACTGTTCCAGAAAACCTTTAAGAAAAAGGATAGTGTGGAATCCGATAGCCTCAATCGGAAAACACCACCTGCAGAGCCAGTGGTTCAGGATAGCCTGATTAACTTTTATACCAAAACCCGAAACCCCAATAAGTGAGGTTTTAGCAAGGACTCATTTCAGGGCGCCGGAGGCGTATTTTATACGCAAACGATTTCGTGCGAAATAGCCCGTGATATCAGGCGAATACGTTCTTTTTTTGACGTAAGTTTATTACTTTTACCAACTTAATTTTGAGCGTGAAAAACCCTTTAAAAAAAATAGCTGTTCTCACTTCCGGAGGAGATTCACCAGGGATGAACGCAGCGGTACGGGCTGTCGTCCGTACATGTGCCTACCTCGAAATTGAGTGTATGGCCATCTACAGGGGGTATCAGGGTATGATTGAAGGGGATTTTGTCCCATTCAGCGCGCGAAGTGTGAATAATATCATCAATAAGGGCGGGACAATTCTCAAGTCTGCCCGGTGTAAGGAATTCACAACTCCCGAGGGGCGCCAAAAAGCCTACGATCAATTGACCGCAGCCGACATTGACGGTTTTGTGGTTATCGGGGGCGACGGGAGTTTCCGGGGCGCCAGTATTTTTCACAAGGAATTCAACTACCCGGTAATTGGTATCCCCGGCACTATAGACAATGATATTTTTGGAACCCAGTATACCCTGGGCTTCGACACGGCTCTGAACACTGTTGTGGAATGTATGGATAAGATCAGAGATACGGCCAGTTCACACAGTCGCCTCTTCTTTGTTGAAGTGATGGGGCGTGATGTAGGGCATATCGCCCTGAATGCAGGAGTGGCTGCCGGGGCGGAAGAAATATTGATTCCGGAACAAAACCTGGGTCTGGAGCGACTTTTGGATTCGCTCAAACGCAGTAAGAAATCCGGGAAATCTTCGAGTATTGTCGTTGTAGCCGAAGGAGATAAAACCGGAAAAAACGTTTTTGAACTCAAAGAGTACGTTGAAAAGAATTTACCTATTTACGACGTGCGCGTATCCGTGCTCGGTCATATTCAAAGGGGCGGTTCCCCAACGGCATTCGACCGGGTCCTGGCATCTCGTATGGGGGTTAAGGCTGTGGAAAGTCTTCTCGAAGGCAAATCCAACCTGATGGTGGGAATAATTGCCAATGAGATGGTCCTGACCCCAATAGACGACGCCGTACGCGGGCACACGAAAATAGACCGGGAACTGATACGCGTTTCCGATATTATGACGATTTAACTTTAAAACACACTAAAATGGCAGCATTGCGAGTAGGAATTAATGGATTTGGGCGCATCGGGCGTCTGGTTTTGCGGGCATCCGTAGAACGGGATAACGTGGATGTCGTTGCGATAAACGATCTTTTGGATGTCGAACATCTGGCGTATATGCTCAAGTACGATTCAGTACACGGGCGTTTTAACGGAACTGTAACGGTACGAGATGGCCATCTGGTGGTCAACGGAAAGACGGTACGTGTAACCGCAGAGAAAGATCCGAAGGCGATTCAGTGGGATGAGGCCGGTGTGGATATTGTTGCGGAATGCACAGGGATTTTTACCAAACTGGAAACTGCCCAGTATCACATCGACGGGGGTGCTAAAAAAGTAGTAATCTCCGCACCTTCTGCAGACGCTCCGATGTTCGTGATGGGTGTGAACCATATGGATGCCAAAGCGTCAGATACTATTGTTTCCAACGCCAGTTGTACAACCAATTGCCTCGCCCCGGTGGCTAAGGTATTGAACGACACCTTCGGAATTGACGAGGGGCTTATGACCACCGTACATGCTACTACGGCCACCCAACTCACTGTTGACGGGCCCTCCCGTAAGGATTACAGAGGAGGCCGGAGTGCACTGTTGAACATCATACCCGCTTCTACAGGAGCTGCGAAGGCAGTGACCAAAGTGATTCCGGATCTTGTGGGAAAACTCACGGGGATGGCTTTCCGGGTCCCGACGGCCGACGTATCTGTAGTTGATTTGACGGTTCGCCTGGAAAAAGAAACCAGTTACGAAGAGATCAAAAAAGTATTTAAAGAAGCTTCGGAAGGTTCTTTAAAAGGGATACTTGGCTATACTGAAGAATCGGTGGTTTCCCAGGATTTTGTCGGGGATAGTAGAACGAGTATTTTCGATGCCGGGGCTGGAATTGAGTTGAATTCGAAATTCTTCAAGATTGTTTCCTGGTATGACAATGAGGCGGGATACTCGCATAAACTTGTAGACCTGGCCCAGCACATCCACAGTCTGTAACATCAAATAAGAGTTATTATTCCAACAAAAGGACCTTTCACAATGCACGTCTTGAAAGGTCCTTTTTTTAATTTATATCGCACATGGTACTGATTGTAGATAGTGGCGCCACAAAGGCTGACTGGATCGCCCTGGATTCCAAGGGGGATCAGCTCTTTATGACCCAGACCCTGGGTCTCAGTCCTGAAGTGCTCACCAAAGAGGTTATAGAAGAGCGCCTGGCCAATAATTTTGAACTTGCCCGAAACAGTTCCAAGGTGGAACGCCTGTATTTTTATGGGGCCGGATGTGGCACCGAACGAATGCGCAAATTCCTAAAGGCGATATTTAAAGAGTTCTTCCCAAAAGCCAAAATCCAGGTAAAAGAAGATACCTATGCCGCCATTTATTCCACGACCAAAATTGGCCATGCCGGGATTGTATGCATCCTGGGTACGGGATCCAATTGCAGCTACTACGACGGACATCAGATGTTTCAAAAGGTTACTTCCCTGGGTTATATCCTGATGGATGACGGGAGTGGGAATTTCTTCGGGCGCAAGCTCGTCCGGGATTATTACTACCACAAAATGCCTCAGGACCTCAGCCATGCCTTTGATAAAGAGTACAATTTAGACCCGGATGTGATCAAGGAAAACCTCTATAAAAAACCCAACCCGAATACTTATCTCGCGACTTTTGCGCGCTTTATCATCGAGCATAAGGACCATCCTTACTGTAAGGGGGTTATCGATAAGGGATTCCAGCAATTTGTCAATAACCACGTGATGCAGTTTGAACTGGCCACCAAGGTGCCTATCCATTTTGTGGGTAGTATTGCCTATTTCCTGAAAGAGGAACTAACGGAAGTTATTCAACGGAACGACATGATCCTGGGGGTCATCCGACAGCGACCGATTGAGGGGCTGGTCGAGTTTCACAAGGATACTATTTGAAGTAGGCAGTGGCAGTAGGTAGTGGCAGTAGGCAGGAAAAAGGATGACTGTTTACGTTTTGCAGTTAAGAATACTGCAAACTGCAACTGTAAACTGCTTACTTGTGAATTCCAGGAGCAGTCTTCAGCCGGTAGGGGCCCTTGCCAGAAAGATGGAGCGGTTGGATTACGCGAGCACAGCGATTACCGAGATTTCCACATTGACATACTTCGGCAGGTTGGCTACTTCGACAGTTTCCCGGGCGGGGGCGGTTTCTGCGTCAAAATAGCGCCCATAGACATCATTGATACGGGCAAATTGGCCCATATCGGCTACAAAAATGCTGCTTTTGACCACGTTGGAAAAGTCGGCACCGGCAGCCTTTAATACCGCCTGAAGATTCTTCATCACGAGTTCCGTTTCTTCTTCGATGGAACCTTTTAAAAGTTCCCCGGTATCCGGGCCTAGTGCGATCTGTCCTGAAACATAAAGGGTATTCCCGGCGCGAACCGCTTGATTGTAGGGCCCTATCGGGGCAGGAGCTGCTGCGGTTTTAATAATTGTTTTCATGTGTTTGAAGCTTTGAAGTGAGTTGAGAAGTGAGTTAACGTATGTTGGAGGGCTGGCTTCGGTTTTCCCATTTCAGGTCTTTCAGCAGATTCGCCTTAATGCCGATGAAAAAATACCAGCGTTCAAAATCGCCAAAGGGTGTCCAGTCAAATTTTAAATGGAAACTATTCAAATCCCGTTCAAACTGGAATTGTGTCAGGGTAAAGCCCTTTCCCACAAAATCGTAACCAGAGGATAATCCCACCCGCCATTTTGGGGTCAGTTCGATATTCCCACGGAACATGAGCGAATGATTGGTAATATCCCCCTGTCGGGCCGAATTATTATAGGTCACTGCGTATTGCAGGCTGAGGTTCCAGGGAATTTTGGTACCAAAAATCGGCTTTTCCACACTCTCCGGATCCCTGCCCTCAAAGGCACTGCTGTTAAAATCGTTGGCTGCACCGAAAAGGTCGTCGGTCCGTCCCCCGCTATTGGCGACGTAGTTACTTCCGCTATAAGGGTCCTGCTCTTCCTCTTCCTCCTCCTGGCGGTCCCGCTCAAAATCGGTGCTGCTCAGGGTATATCCGATATTGGCCCTTGCACTGGTCACCCGAAAGAGTCCGCCGCCGGCACTGATGTTCAAGGTGTTGATCCGCCGTCCTGTATTGTCAACCGCATAGGGATCCATGCTGGCCCCAAAGTTGATATTCATCTTGTTGTCGAGCAACTGCGTACCCCCGGTCAGGTTGATCGGGCTTAGCTTCAGGGAATCTGCTTCCAGGTTGTAGCTGGTGTTGAGGTTAAAGCTGTTGAGGATAAAAATCTTTTTGGGCTCCAGGACTGTCGAGTCTTTATCGCGGACTTTGGCTTCGAGCGTATTCGCCAGGCCAAAGCTAAAGGCATTGGAACGTCCCCGGCTCGGCGTGCCGTATGGTGTATTCTGGAAGCGCGTAAAACTGGTGGCCACACCTGTAGCCTCGTTAATAACCTCGTCGTAATACTGGTCAAAAGACGGTGCATAACCATAGCTTACATTCGGTCGCACGATATGACGCAAGGCCTGTATTTTTTTATCCTCCCCAAAATTAAAGGTTCCATAAATCGTTGTTCCGAGGGCTGCACTGAGGCTGTATTCATTGAACCGGTCAAAACCGCCAAGGGTATCCGTAACTACCTGCTCTAACTCCGGGTCGTAGCGCTGGGGATAGGTCTCCCAGGTCCAGACATCCTGATAGGTTCCCCCGGCGGTGACGCTGAGGAATTTAGCAATTTTAAAATTGGTGGATATCGGGATTTGATGTTCGGCCCCAAGACGGCCATTTTCAAACATCGCCCCGGTCAGAAATTCATCGGATGTGGTGCGTATTCCATACCGGCCGTTGAGGTTGTATTGTAAATTGATGTTCTGAATAGCTCCTTTTTTTATGCCATCTCTTTTGGCCAGGGGAAAAATACGCTCCATACTGGCCTGAAGGGTCGGAAGGGTCAGATCTACCACGTCTGTATTGGTATTCTGGTTTTGCGTGGCTGTCAGACTCACGTTTACAGACGGGTACGCCGGAAAGGTCCGCGAATATGAAATGGATGAAGAAAGGTTGTTTACCTGGGTATTGGGCAGGTTTTGCTGGATTAGGGAATTTCTGAAATACTGGCTGCTCCCGAGGTTCACCGATGCGGAAAGCCGGGAGTTCGGATTGGCTTTCGAATCCTGGGAATGCGAGATTTGTATATTGTAAATCGTAGATCTGGAATAATCGTCAAATCCTTTTTGGCTCGTCACCAGGTTTTCATACCGGAAATTAAAATTACCCCTGTATTTATAACGCTTGGCATATACGGATTGCGCCCGGAAACCATAACTCCCATTGCTATAGAGATCCCCGGTTACGGTGAGGTCGACAAAATCGTTCAGGGGCAGGTAATACCCTCCGTTCTGCATAAAGAACCCCCGGTCGGGATCCATCCCGAAAGTTGGCATAAGAATTCCCGCTGTCCTTCCTGTGGTTAGTGGAAAATATGCAAAAGGCAGGGCGATTGGGGTGGGGACGTCTACAATATACAAATTGGAAAAACCGGCAATCACCTTTTTCTTGGGGACAAACTTGGCCTTTCGCACCCGGATATAGTAGTCCGGGTTTATGGTGTCGCTGGAGGTGGTCAGTTTCCCCTCGCTCAGGAAATAAACCGAATCGTTTTCTTTTTTGGTGCGTTCCGCATAGACTTTCATGGCGTCACCACCCATGGCTCCCAGATCCGCCTGTTGTTCGGTTCGGGAGTTCCAGATGATGGCCTTTTCGGTGTCGAAATTAAACCTGATGGAATCCGGGATTACTTCATTGGAGCCTTGTTTGAAATAGGGTAATTGGGTATAATTTCCTAGCGAATCCCGTATTCGCCCGGCATAAACCTCATTGTTGATATAATCCAGGACAATGATCCCCGCCTTAAGTTCGGTGTCCTGATAATAGATTTCAGCCTCATTGTAGAGGTAAATTTTCTGATCTTTCTGACTGATCCGCACGTAATCCTTGGCCGTGTAACGGACCTGATCCATGAGCGCACTGGGTGATGGCTGGACGGAATCCGTCCCTACCGTATCAATTTTCCTGAGCAGGTCCGAGAGGTCCGGAGCCCTTAAAGTATCGCCTACTGCTTTGATCGGAAGAGGCTTGACCAAATCCTCCTGAGCGGACAATCCTCCGACGGCCATCAACACCAAACCCAGGAAAAGACCCAGATGTATCTTTGATTGCAATGCGATAAGTTCTATTTTTGTACGGAGTTCGCTTGGAATTCAGTGGTCAAACTTACATATTTTTCCTTCTGCAAGGCGTACCTTTAGGTAATTTTAACCCGCATAGAATTGAAGATGCAACGCATTAACACGGGCTTTTTAACATTGCTGGCAACATTCGGATTCCTTTTGAGTGCCACAGGTCTTAAGGCACAGGCCTCCCAGGGTGATCCTGCCGGGGCGATTCCTTTTACAGTAGTTCTGGATGCGGGCCACGGGGGCCATGACCCGGGAAATCTCGGGAATGGATTTTTAGAAAAGAACATCGCCCTGAGTATTGTGTTGGAGGCGGGAAAGGCCCTTGAGCAGGAAGGGAATGTAAAAGTGATCTACACCCGCGACGACGATACCTTTATTGATCTGTACAAAAGGGGAGAGATTGCCAATAAAGCCCAGGCCGATCTTTTTGTCTCCGTTCACTGCGATTCTCACTCCTCAAACGCTAATGGAGCAGGTACCTTCGTGCTCGGACTGCACGCCAACAAGCAGAATTTTGAGGTTGCCAAAAAAGAGAACTCCGTAATCTACCTGGAAGACAACTACGAATCCCGATATGCAGACTACGATATCAGTTCTCCCGAATCCGTGATCGGGCTGACCATAATGCAAGAGGAATTCCTGGACCAGAGTATACTGCTCGGCAAACTGATGCAGGATCGTTTCACAGGCAAGCTGAACCGAAAAGATCGCAAGGTCAAACAAGCCGGTTTTATAGTGCTGCATCAAACCTTTATGCCCAGCGTACTGATCGAAACCGGATTCCTGACCAATCGGGATGAAGGCCAGTACCTGAATTCAAAAAAGGGGCAAGAGGAGATGGGCCGGGCCATTGCCGAGGCTATTCTCGAATATAGAAGTACAATTCCCTCGAACAATTCCGTGATCGCTCCAAACGTCGGGGAAAACATCCCGGAAGAGACACCGCTGAAATCCCAGGAGGTCATTAAGGAGGCCGGGGATGTAAAAAAAGAGGCTGAGGCAGAAATTGCCGCCCAGAATGCCGCCGGAGTAGCTAATAACGACAAAACCCGGGAAGCCGTGGTCGATCCACAACCACCGAAAGAAAAGGCAGTCAATCCAGAAAATAGGGTTCAAGAAAAGTTGGAAGAAACAGGAGCCGAAGCGGAGGTCAAGTCTTCGACCGACCTTAATAAATCAGAGGATCTCAAGGCGGTAGCTAAGGCGGAAACCCCGGATTCCGGGTTGCCTGGACCGGCTGTGAAAACCGGTGGGGCCATAGTAGTCGGAACGCAGGTGGCTAAAGAAGATTCAGCCGAAACTCCTGCGAACAAAGCCGGCAAATCGGAAGCAGCAAATAAAACACCCGCAGCTGAGACCCGGAATAAAACAAACCCATCAGTCACGGAAAAAGCCGGGGTGACTTTCAAGGTGCAACTCATGGCCGTCAGTAACGATATTCCGCTGACCCCTTCGAACTTTAAAGGGTTGAATACGCTCTCCAAAGAACCCATAAATTCTATGTATCGGATTCTCTATGGAAATACGTCCTCGTACGAGCAGGCAAAAGTGCTACAGGCCGGGGCCCGGCAGAAGGGCTATGATCAGGCGTATATCGTGGCCTATAAAGACGGCCAGCGTATTGCTGTGGACAAAGCTTTGACGTACCTTTCCAATTGATAGGGGGCGGTACGTATTTTATTTCTAATTTTGTTTAGAACCCAAAACGAAACGTTTGAAATTTTCCAGAGAACTTAAAACAGGAATTATCGTCATAGGCGGTATCCTGTTGTTTATATTGGGGTTCAGCTATTTGAAGTCCACGCCTATTTTTGACAATAGCAAGGTCTTCTATGCGGCTTATGATCATGTAGGGGGGTTGCAGGCCGGAACCCAGGTCACCATTAATGGGTTCAGCGTGGGCACGGTGAATAGTATTAAGTTTAAAGACAGCTCCGGGGATTTACTGGTAACCTTCACGGTGAGCAATGATTTCAATTTCTCAAAAAATAGTGTTGCTGAGCTTTACGATACCGGAATCATCGGTGGAAAAGGGATTCAAATAATACCGGTCTTTGATCAGGGAGCAACCGCTCAGTCCGGGGATACTCTTCCTACACGAATTCGTCCCGGAATTACCGAACTCGTGCAACAAAAACTCACACCCCTCCAAAATAAGGTAGAGGATGCCGTTTCCAACGCCGACTCTGTGCTGGTGAACTTTAATCGCGTCCTGGATGCGGATACCCAGCAAAATCTCAGGGAGAGCGTACAGGGGCTAAACCAGCTGATAGGCAGTCTTCAGAGTACAACAAACAATATCAATTCATTTCTTAAGAACAATCAGGGACAGCTCGACAGCGCCATAGGCAACATTCACGACATTACAGTCAATTTCTCAAAGATTTCGGATTCCCTGTCCAATGCGGGGCTGAGTCAAACGGTTCGCAATATGGAGGCGACCCTGGCTAACCTCGATGTGATGCTCCGGCGTATGGAGCAGGGGGAAGGTACCATGGGCAAGCTTTTAACTGATGAGGAGCTCTATAAAAACCTGACCAATGCCTCCCTGGAGCTGGATTTGCTGCTTCAGGATTTTCGTCTGAATCCGAAGCGTTACGTAAATGTATCCGTATTCGGAAAGAAGCACAAGGAATACGAGGTGCCGGAGAACGACCCGGCGATTGAAAAGGATCCGAATTGATGGGAATACTACCGAACATACTCTTCGTCCTGGCTCTGATTCTGGGAATCGGGTATTTTGCCCGGAACATACGTAAGATTATTCGCAATATTCGATTGGGAAGAGACGCAGTTGTTACCGGCCCGAGTGCTGAACGTTGGAAAAACATGGCCCGGATTGCGCTGGGACAACAGAAAATGGTCGTACGTCCGGTTTCGGGCTTCCTCCATATTATTGTCTACCTAGGTTTTATCATTATCAATATTGAGGTACTCGAAATCATTATAGACGGTGTTTTCGGAACACACCGCATTTTTTCTTTTATGGGAGGCTTTTATGACTTCCTAATCGGATCCTTTGAAATTCTCGCCCTTTTAGTCATCATTGCGGTGGTCCTGTTCTGGATACGGAGGAATGTGCTCAGGCTTCAACGCTTCTGGAAACCAGAGATGAAAGGATGGCCCAAGAAAGACGCAGACCTGATTCTTTACATCGAGGTGATTCTGATGGCCCTTTTCCTGACTATGAATGCCGCAGATTTCCGTCTGCAGGAAATGGGGGTGGAACATTATAACCAGGCGGGAGCTTTTCCGGTCAGCTCTTATATCGCGGGCTGGATGTCCGGCTGGTCGGAGACTACTTTGATTGCTGTAGAGCGCGTGGCCTGGTGGCTGCATATTTTGGGGATACTGTTCTTCCTGAATTATTTGTACTTCTCTAAGCACCTCCATATTTTACTAGCCTTCCCAAACACGTATTTCGGAAGGTTAAAACCACAGGGACAATTCGACAATCTCGAAGCTGTAAAAAAAGAAGTGGCCCTGATGATGGATCCGAATGCTGATCCTTTCGCCCCCCCGGCAGAAGATGCCCCTCCACCCGAGAAATTCGGGGCGTCCGATGTTATGGACCTGAACCAGATTCAGTTGCTGAACGCCTATACCTGTACGGAATGTGGGCGGTGCACGAGCGAGTGCCCTGCCAATCAGACCGGAAAAAAACTATCCCCCAGAAAAATAATGATGGATACCCGCGACCGACTCGAAGAAGTCGGACGTCACCTGGATACACATAATGGACAATGGGAGCCGGACGGGAAACAGTTGCTCGACGATTACATCAGCCGGGAAGAATTATGGGCCTGTACCTCATGTAACGCCTGTGTAGAGGCATGCCCGGTGAGTATTGATCCCCTTTCGATCATCCTGGACATGCGGAGGTACCTGGTGATGGAACAATCCGCGGCCCCATCTGAGCTCAATGTTATGATGAGCAATATTGAGAATAATGGCGCTCCCTGGCCTTTTAACCAAATGGACCGCCTGAACTGGAAGGACGAGAACTAATGGAACAGGAGCAAGCTGATAACAAACAAAATAAAGTCCCTACGATGGCCGAAATGGCCGCCCTGGGAAAACAGCCCGAAATACTTTTTTGGGTGGGATGCGCCGGGAGTTTTGACGACCGCGCCAAAAAAATCACCAAGGCTTTTGTGAATTTACTTCAAAAGGCTGGAGTGTCTTTTGCGGTTTTGGGTACGGAAGAGAGCTGTACCGGCGACCCGGCCAAACGCGCGGGTAACGAATTTTTGTTTCAAATGCAGGCAGCGGTAAATATACAGGTACTCAACGGGTACGGCGTGCAGAAAATAGTAACCACCTGTCCGCACTGTTTCAATACCCTTAAAAATGAGTATCCGGAACTCGGGGGGGACTACGAGGTTGTCCACCATACCCAGTTGCTGCGGGACCTGATTAAAGAAGGGAGATTGCAGGTAGAAGGCGGGTCTTTTCGGGGAAAACGCGTGACTTTCCACGATCCCTGCTATCTGGGGCGGGCCAACGGAGTATATGAGGCCCCCAGGGAGATCATCCGTAAGATCGATGCCGAACTGGTAGAAATGAAAAACTGCAGGGAACGCGGACTCTGCTGTGGAGCCGGAGGGGCCCAGATGTTCAAGGAAGCCGAAAAAGGAGATCAGGAAGTCAATATTAAACGAACCGAAGAGGCTATTGAGACCAAACCGGATGTTATTGCAGCGGGGTGCCCGTTTTGTAATACCATGATGACAGACGGGGTGAAGAATAAAGAAAAAGAGGCGGGGATAAAGGTTTTGGATATCGCTGAACTGCTCGACGGGGTGGCAGACCTATAATACGAGTATAAAAATTTGCTATGTTAGTTCCATTTGAGTCATTACCCGAGGAGGCGCGAATCTGGGTGTACCAATCCAACAGGCCCTTTTCAGAAGAAGAAATACAGCATATTACAAGGGATATAGAAGCCTTTCTGACCCAATGGACGGCTCATGGCAGTGACCTCCATGCAGGGTATGAGCTGCCCTATAATCGTTTTATCGTTATTGGGCTGGATCAGTCCGGGGCTTCGGCCTCAGGATGCAGCATCGATGCATCCGTTCACTTTGTACAGGCCCTGGAAGCTAAGTACGGGGTAACGCTACTGGACCGGATGAATGTCACCTACAAACAGGGGGAGTATCTGGCGTATAAATCGCTGGAGGAATTCAGGAAAATGGCTAAGGCGCGCTCAGTCTCAGGGAAAACCATCGTTTTTAACAACCTGGTGGCCAACAAACAAGACTATACCGAGAATTGGGAGGTTCCTGCTGCCGAGAGCTGGCACAGTCGTTTTTTCTAGCCGTCTGTCGGGGTTTTTTCATATTCTTTCGACCGCGTGTTGGGAGGGAATTACGTCATGAATAATGGGAGGATGTAAGAAATTTGCCGTTTTCGTTTTATGGCTCTTTTGCACAGGGTGGGGGACAGCTCAGTCCAGTTCCCTGATCACTTCAGACACCACAGCCCAGGAGCAATGGGTGGAAGCTGTGTATTCCCAGATGAGCCCCGAAGAAAGGGTGGGGCAACTGTTTATGGTCATGATTTCTTCCGATCCTTCCCGGGAGGCCTCCGAACTCAAAAAGGCCGAAGGATGGATTTCCCAATATAGAATAGGCGGCCTTATTTTTTCAAAGGGAACGCCTGATGTACAGGCCCGACTCACAAATTTACTTCAGGAGCGCTCCCAAACACCCCTGCTGATAGGATTGGATGCAGAGTGGGGACTGGCCATGCGCCTGGATTCGACCTATGCCTTTCCCTGGAATATGACCCTGGGTGCTATCCGGGACACGGCACTACTCGGGGATATTGGCCGGGAGATGGGGATGCAGCTGGGCCGTATGGGTGTACACCTGAATTTTGCACCTGTGGTGGATATCAACACCAATCCTCAAAATCCCATAATAGGGAATCGATCCTTTGGGGAAACCCCTGCTCTGGTCAGCAGGCAGGCCCTGGCTGTTATGAAAGGGATGCAGAGTGCAGGAATTCTGACTACAGCGAAACACTTTCCGGGCCACGGAGATACATCTGTAGATTCCCATAAAGCGCTCCCCCAGGTATTATTCGATCGTCAGCGCCTGGACACCGTGGAGCTCGTTCCTTTTCGCTCCCTGATTTCCCAGGGACTGGATGGGGTGATGATTGCCCACCTGGATGTTCCCGCCCTGACGGGCGTTCCCGGGGAACCGACATCCCTTTCTCCGAAACTCTTGCGTAATGTACTCCGTAATGAAATGGATTTCCGGGGATTGATTTGTACCGATGCCCTGAATATGAAAGGTGTGACAGGTTACGACGGCGTGAGCAATGCTTCCCTGGGTGCTTTTTTGGCCGGGAATGATTTACTCCTGATGCCGGAGGATCTCGAAGCCGATTATACGGCTGTACTGGAGGCTTATCGCAGCGGACAGGTTTCCGAAACCCGGATGGCTTCCTCGGTGAAAAAAATCCTGAACGCCAAGTATAAAGCCGGACTACACCAATACGCGCCTGTGAACACCGAAAATCTGCTGGAATCCCTGAACTCAAGGGAGTCCGAGCTGCTTGGAGAGCGGGCAATGGAGCGGGCCATTACCGTCCTGAAGAACCGGGCAGATATCATAGGGATCAAGAACCTGGATAACAAAAAAATTGCATACGTCAAGTTCGGGACGGAGGACCACCATCCGTTTTTGGATCACCTCAGGAATTACGCGAATATCGATGAGGTAACGGCCAATGATATCGGGACGCTGAACCGAAAACTTAAGGACTACAACCTGGTGATCATCGGGATGCATCAGTCCAACGATTCTCCATATAAAAAACACAGTTTCACGGAAAAGGAACTGTTCTGGCTGGAGGAAATCGCCCGCCAACCCACTTCCAATAGCATACTGGCGGTTTTTGCCAAGCCCTATATCCTGTCTGAGGTCCTTTCCTTTGACAGCCTGGACGCCTTGGTCATGGCCTATCAGAATAGCACGGTTAGTCAACAGGTAGCCGCAGAGCTCCTCTTTGGGGTCTTTGAAGCCCGGGGAAAGCTCCCGGTTACTGCACACCCGTCGTTCCCTGCCGGAAGCGGACAAACCACGTTACTTCTGCAGCCTCCCTGAGCGCGTGGGTTTGGATGCCCAGCGCCTTTCAATGGTAGATAGCCTGATGCAAATTGGATTGGACTCCCTCATGTTTCCGGGGGCACAGGTGCTTATCGCGCGTCATGGGCAGGTCGTCTTTAAAAAGGCCTATGGGAAACCGACCTATGATTCGGAGCGCGCAGTTACCAATACCGACTTGTACGATTTAGCCTCGCTGACAAAGATCCTGGCTACACTCCCGATGCTTATGCAAATGGAAGAGACGGGGCGTATTGGATTTGAGACTACCTTCGGGGAACTCAATCCGGATTATGCGGAAACGGAGCTCCGGGATGTAACCGTACTCAAGGCCCTGAGCCACTACGGACGCCTGCCGGCCTGGATTGCGTTTTATCTCGATACCCTGAATAAGGACCGGAAGCCATCCCCGGACTTTTACCGCC
This sequence comes from uncultured Robiginitalea sp., assembly GCA_964514365.1. Taxonomy (GTDB): domain Bacteria; phylum Bacteroidota; class Bacteroidia; order Flavobacteriales; family Flavobacteriaceae; genus Robiginitalea. The sequence goes on from CAZEQO010000030.1 coordinate 21,191, forward strand.
CGAACCCCGCAGAAGGCTACTCAGTGCAGGTGGCCGAGCGGATGTACTTATCCGATGCCTATAAAGATTCCATCTATAATCGTATCGGGCGTCAAAGTTTAAAATCCAATCGGTACCGATACAGCGATGTGCCGTATTACGTTTTTAAAAAGTTTATCGAAGACTCCTACGACAAGTCTCTAGATGAACTAACGTACACTCACTTTTATCATTCTTTGGGAGCGAACCATACTACCTACAGGCCACTGGACCATTTCCCAAAATCGCAGATAATGCCCACAGAAGTGGATAACTATTACCGTTATCAGATCGTACAGGGTTTTGTCCACGATATGGGCGCCGCTATGCAGGGCGGGGTAGGAGGGCACGCGGGATTGTTTAGCAATGCCAACGATGTGGCCAAGATCATGCAGATGTATC
>CAZEQO010000030.1:21751-23254 GCA_964514365.1 uncultured Robiginitalea sp.
GACTGGTCTACGTCTTTTTATCGAATCGCACCTACCCGTCATCCTCTAATACCATGCTGATTCAGAGCGGGCTGCGTTCCCGGATTCAACAGGCTATTTATGATTCCCTTATCAACTAAGACGTATTTATAACGTAAATTAGGCCATATGAAACTCGCTATCGTTTGTTATCCGACTTTTGGTGGAAGTGGTGTTGTGGCCACGGAACTGGGGATCGCCCTGGCCCAAAGGGGCCATGAAATTCATTTTGTCACCTATAAACAACCCGTCCGATTGGAATTGTTGAGCAACAATATCCATTTTCACGAGGTCTTTGTCCCCGAATACCCCTTGTTTCACTATCAACCCTACGAGCTGGCATTGTCGAGTAAACTGGTGGATACCATCAAAATGTACGATATAGAGGTCCTGCATGTCCATTACGCTATCCCCCACGCCTATGCGGGGTATATGACCAAGAAAATGCTCAAGGAGGAGGGCATCTACATCCCGATGATTACGACCCTCCACGGTACGGATATCACCCTGGTCGGTAACCATCCCTTTTACCGTACTGCCGTGAACTTTAGTATTAACAAATCGGACATGGTTACGGCGGTTTCAGAGAGCCTGAAAAAGGATACCCTGGAATTGTTTGATATTACCAAGGAGGTCCATGTGGTGCCGAACTTTGTCGATAAGCGAAAATACGGCCAGAGTTTTACCGACTGCCAACGTTCCCTTCTGGCAAAAGACGATGAAAAAATCCTCACCCACGTCAGTAATTTCAGGAAAGTGAAACGCATTCCGGATGTCATTGAGGCTTTTTACCGTATTCAGAAGGAAGTCCCGGCCAAACTTATAATGATAGGCGAAGGACCAGAAAAGGAGCACGCAGAGCTGACGGTGGAAAAGCTCGGGATCGCAAACCGGGTAATGTTTCTGGGGAACAGCAACGAGATCGACCGAATCCTCTGTTTTTCAGATATTTTCCTCTTGCCCTCCGAAAAAGAGAGTTTTGGGTTGTCTGCCCTGGAAGCCATGATCAATAAGGTTGCCGTGATTTCAAGTAATACCGGGGGTATCCCTGAAGTCAACCGGCATGGGGTTACCGGATTTTTGAGTGAAGTGGGCGATATTGACGATATGGTCAAAAATGCCCTCACCCTGCTTCAGGATGAGAAACTGCTGGATACCTTTAAAGAACAAGCCTATGAGGTGGCCTGTGAATTCGACATCCACAACATCCTCCCCATGTACGAGGACATCTATCGACTCGCGTACAAATGGCGGTATAAAAATGCGTTTGACTGATCCGAATCCTCAGTAAATAAACCCTTTAAGTTACCTGTAAGATAAGCAATCCTGTTATTCGGAGTATAGGAGCACGTACCATTCATCGCTGAGAAAACCTATCTTTTTGTATACGTTCATCCCCTGAAAACAGTACTTTATCGTTACTGTAACAAGCAGCTTTGCTTGCACAGAAGATTGTCCTTATTAATACTGTATTTGAACTATACT
>CAZEQO010000031.1:0-3303 GCA_964514365.1 uncultured Robiginitalea sp.
TTTCATAATATTCGTTGCCTTCCATCTGCACATTCGTCTCCCGGTGACAATTTATACACCAACCCATGGTAAGCGGGGCGTGCTGGTACATGATTTCCATTTCCTCTACGGGGCCATGGCATGTCTGACACTCAATATTACCAACAGAAACGTGCTGGGCGTGATTGAAATAGGCAAAATCGGGCAGGTTGTGAATCCGAACCCATTCTACAGGCTGGCTCTCTCCGGTATACTGCTGGTTCTCTTCGTCCCAACCTACAGCCTTATAGAGCTTTTTAATTTCATTTGTATAGAACTCGTTAGTGTACCCGTTGGCGAGATCTTCAGCAGAAGGCCCTTCCGGATTACCCTTGTATTCGTAAATGGATTTATGACAGTTCATACAAATATTCAGGGAGGGTATTCCAGAATGTTTGGACACCCGGGCCGAGGAATGACAATACTTGCATTCGATCTTGTTATCTCCTGCGTGGATCTTATGGGAATAGTGAATCGGTTGAATGGGCGCGTACCCCTGATCAACACCTACCTGCATCATCCAGCCATAGGCAAAGTAAGCCGACGCAAGCAGCAAAAAGATTACGGACACCAAAACCAGGAATTGATTCTGGGCGAAAGCTTTCCACAACGGCAGGCGCTTCTCCGCTTTCTCCTTTTCCAGCACCACCCCGTTGGCCACAGCGATACGCCTCAGGGTTAGGTTAACCAGAATCAGCATCATGACCAGTAAGGCAAAAACCAAAGCGAGGGCCCCCAGTATCAATTCATTGGATATTCCCGAGGAATCGGCGGTTTCTCCTGCAGTTGCCGCCGGGGTAGCCGCCGCAACAGGTGCGGGTGGCGGAGCCTCGGTATAGGCGATAATATCATTGATATCCTGGTCGGACAAGGTTGGGAAGGCCGTCATAGCGGCCTGATTGTATTCTTCGTATATGCGATTCGCATAGGCATCGCCGGAAGCAATCATCCCGGGACTGTTCTTGATCCACGAATAAATCCAGTCGCAATCCAGCCCTTCTTCTTCTATCAGGCGGGTCGCAGCGTTAGCCAGTGCAGGCCCGGTCATTTTCCGATTCAGGGCGTGACAGGCAGCACAGTTCTGGTTGAACAGTTGCTTCCCCTTTGCCGGATCGCCAGGTCCGCAAGGCCCTTCTTCACCGGCAACAGCAACCTCGGCAGGTGCCGCTTCCTGTACAGCAGCCTCATCCTGGGCGCTTAGAGAGGGTGAAAAAAGGAAAGAAATAACGATACAAAAACCAAAAAGAGGGGATAACTGATGGCGGTTGAAAACCTTTTTCATGAGCAGTTGTTCAATATTTTTTCCTGTTTGCGACAACGACCTGAATTCAGTCCGTTTTAAAGGTTTGGCCGGAGTTCTTATCACTGTCTTTTCAGGTGTTTTTAACTATCTGAACCATTCAAAATTTGGATACATAATCGGGGGTTCCACCCATATTTCCTTAGGTCCAAATTGTCGACAAAAATACGACATAGACTTTATTTGGGAAATCTTAAAGGTTTCTGAATTTATAATTTATAATTATTCTAAATAATGATTTTCTACAGCACCTGAATCCCTAATGAATTACCTTTAACCCGCTAAAGTTCAATAAGGATTTGTCCCATGCGCAAACTGCTTTTTACCTCCGGTTTTCTGTTGTTTCTGTCCCTTCACCTGCACGGACAACAGGGTCAGGTATCCATTAACGAGGATCCCCAGATTAAAAAACTGCTCGCCATTTACAAAGACGCCAAAGCCAACGCCCTTTATTACACGATTCAAATAGGTTTCGGATCCTATGATGCGGCGGAAGAATTAAAGGAGGAAGCCTCTGTTGCCTTTCCCGAGTATGAACCTAAAATTGTTTTTGACTCCCCTACTTACAGAGTACATGTAGGAAAATTTACAGACCGCCTGCTGGCTGAAAAAAAGTTTCTGGAAATCCGGCAACAATTCCCCGGAGCCCTTTTGCTGCGTCCTGAGACAGCAAATCGTTAACACAGACCTGGGATGCCAACCCATGTGTAAGGACGATTAGTCCTTTCTACCCCCTATTATTCCGCCCAGGGCCGCCATCCCAGATTCTACATGAACTTCTGCCCGGGTGCGCCACCTTACGTTCTATATAAACTTCGGACTCGAACCATTTCCAACTCAAAACAAAAAACCCGGGCTCCTCTACAGGAATCCGGGTATCTGTTCTTCATGAACCGTAGCAACCCTTTGTTATAAGGTCTTTTTTACTGCAACTTCCTGGAAGGCCTCAATGATATCTCCTTCTTTAATGTCGTTGTAGTTTTTGATCTGCATTCCACAGTCATATCCCTTGGAAACTTCTTTTACGTCGTCTTTAAAACGTTTCAGGGAAGCGAGCAGACCTGTGTAGATCACCACTCCGTCGCGGATGAGACGTATATTTGAATTTCTGAAGATTTTACCACTCATCACCATACATCCGGCAATGGTACCCACCTTGGATATCTTAAAGGTTTCGCGAATCTCGGCCGTTCCGGTAATCTCTTCCTTGATTTCAGGAGAGAGCATACCTTCCATAGCATCCTTGAGATCGTTAATCGCATCGTAGATGATGGAATAGGTTCGGATATCTATTTCCTCCTTGTCGGCCACGTCCCTGGCATTCCCCATAGGACGGACGTTAAAGCCAATAATTATAGCATCCGAGGCAGAGGCGAGCAGTACATCAGACTCCGTTATCGCCCCAACACCTTTATGGATAATATTGACCTGTATTTCATCTGTGGATAATTTCTGGAAAGAGTCTGAAAGGGCTTCCACCGAACCGTCCACATCTCCTTTGAGGATGATGTTGAGTTCTTTGAAATCGCCCAGGGCAATACGCCTTCCAATTTCATCCAGCGTAATATGACGTTGGGTTCGAACGGACTGTTCCCGGAGCAACTGGCTGCGCTTAGCGGCAATTTGCTTGGCCTCGCGTTCGTCTTCCATCACGTTGAACTTATCCCCTGCCTGTGGGGCCCCATCCAGCCCGAGAATAGAAATAGGCTGTGATGGCCCTACTTCCTTCACGTCTTTACCACGCTCATCGTGCATGGCCTTCACTTTACCACTGCAGGTTCCGGCCAGCACATAGTCCCCTATTTTAAGGGTTCCAGCCTGTACGAGTACCGTAGAAACGTAGCCCCGGCCTTTATCCAGGAAAGCTTCGACTACCGTACCGGAAGCCAGCTTATCGGGGTTCGCCTTTAACTCGAGCAGTTCAGCTTCAAGGGCTGGAACGACGAGACCGTGTACGGCTACGTGATGGAACCCGCCGACCGGGA
>CAZEQO010000031.1:3313-7568 GCA_964514365.1 uncultured Robiginitalea sp.
CACTTTTTCCAGCAATTCTTTAACGCCGGCACCTGTCTTGGCCGATATGTCCTGAGATTGGATTTTACCGCCCCAGTCTTCGACCAAAAGATTCATTCCTGCCAGACCCTCTTTAATTTTATCCGGATTGGCTGTGGGTTTATCCACCTTGTTGATTGCAAACACGATAGGAACCCCCGCCGCCTGGGCGTGACTTATGGCCTCCTTCGTCTGCGGCATAATATCATCATCGGCAGCGATCACGATTATCGCAATATCCGTGACCTGAGCCCCCCTGGCCCGCATGGCTGTAAAAGCCTCGTGACCGGGTGTATCCAGAAATGAAATTCGCTCTCCGTTATCGAGCATTACGCCATAGGCACCGATATGCTGTGTAATTCCACCACTCTCTCCTGCAATAACGTTCTCCTTCCGGATATAGTCGAGCAAAGAGGTTTTACCGTGATCTACGTGACCCATAACAGTAACGATGGGCGCACGGGCCTTAAGGTCCTCCGGGGCATCCACTTCTTCCTCTATGGATTCCTCGATATCCGCGGTGACAAATTCCACTTCGTACCCAAATTCCTCAGCCACGATGGCCAGGGTTTCTGCATCCAGCCTCTGGTTCATGGTAACCATAATACCCAGGGACATACAGGCTGAAATGATTTCGGTCGTAGAGACATTCATCATAGTAGCCACTTCCTGAGCGGTTACGAATTCGGTTACTTTCAGGGTTTTGCTGTCCAGTTCCTGCTGTGCAAGATCCATCTCGGTTTGCTGACGGTGCTGATCCCGCTTGTCGCGACGATACTTGGCACCTTTACCCTTTTTAGATTTTCCCTGGAGTTTTTCGAGTGTCTCCCGCACCTGCTTTTGCACCTCTTCTTCAGTGGGCTCCACCTTCATGGTGGAAGGACGCTGTCCTTTTCCGCCGGGGCCACGACCGCGGCCGGTATCTGATTTACTAATAATCCGACGGCGACGGCGCTTGCGGTCCGTCTTATCATCAGATTTTTCTTCTTTCTTCTTCTTGGGCTTCTCGAATTTGGTCAGGTCGATCTTGTCCTTTATTGTCGGACCCGAGAGCTTTTGATATTCAGTCTCGTGTTTGACCGGCTCCGAAGACTCCGGGGTTTCCGCCGTCTTTTCCTCCGCTTTAGGGCTCGGGGTTGCTGCGGCTTCTTTCTTCGGAGGTGCTGGGGCTGGTGTCTCAGCTTTGGCCTTGGCTGGCGCCGCCTCAGGGGATTCGGCTTCTTTCTCCACCACCGGTTGTTCCGCGGCTTTTTCCTCGGTTTTTTCTACCTCAGGTTCAGGTTTTGGGGCAGCGGTTTTCTTTGGGCCATCGAGATCGATTTTACCCACGGTTTTCAGGCCGCTTAACTCTGCTTTGGCTTTAACTACCTCAGGCTGTGCGCGCTTTTCCCGCGCAATTCGTTTCTCCTCCAGTTCTTGCTCAAGCTGCAACCGGAGGGCTTCTTTCTCCTTCCGCTTCTCTTCGCTGACTTCCTTGGAGGCAACCTTTTTGCTTTTGTCCGTCTGAAATTCCTCCAACAGAACCTTGTATATTTCATTGGAAATCTTTGTCGTGGGGCGGGCATCCACCTCATGACCCTGGGACGTGAGGTAATCCACCGCCCGGTCCAATGAAATATTAAGTTCTCTCAGGACTTTGTTAAGCCTTATGGTCGCGTTCTCTGCCATAAATTTTTTGCGCTCTTTTTTCGCTAATTAAGGTGCTAATATAGCTTAATCTTCTAATTCTTCCTTGAGGATCCGGACTACATCCGAAATGGTCTCCTCTTCTAAATCGGTTCTTTTTACCAAATCGTCAACGTCTTGTTCCAATACGCTACGGGCAGTATCCAAACCTATTTTCCTAAACTCTGCAATTATCCAATCTTCAATTTCATCGGAAAATTCAGTGAGCTCTACGTCTTCTTCCACACCCTCGCGGAATACATCAATCTCATATCCGGTGAGTTTCCCGGCCAGGCGAATGTTATGTCCGCCCCGGCCAATGGCTTTGGATACTTCTTCCGGCTTCAGGTACACCTGAGCCGTCATATTTTCATCGTTGAGTTTTACCATGGATACCCGCGCAGGACTCAGCGCCCGGGTCACCATCAACTGGGGATTATTCGTCCAGTTCAAAACATCTATGTTCTCGTTACCGAGCTCACGGACAATCCCGTGAATCCTGGAACCTTTCATCCCGACACAAGCCCCTACCGGGTCAATTCTGTCATCATAGGAATCCACGGCAACTTTAGCTTTTTCTCCGGGGATTCGAACCACTTTCTTCACAGAAATCAAGCCGTCAAATACCTCGGGTATTTCCTGATGGAACAATTGTTCAAGAAAAATGGGGGAAGTTCTGGACATAATGATCAGAGGCTTATTTCCCTTAAGCTCCACACTCTCAATAATCCCCCGAACGTTGTCTCCTTTCCGGAAAAAGTCAGATGGGATCTGCTTCTCCTTGGGCATGATGATCTCATTGCCTTCATCATCGAGCAGGATAATGGCGCGATGGCGAATATGATGCACCTCTGCGGTGTAAATCTCCCCCTCGAGGTCCTTGAACTGCTTGTATATGGTCGTATTGTCGTGTTCGTGTATTTTGGCGATCAAATTCTGCCGCAGTGCCAAAATGGCCCGGCGACCGAGATCTTTTAACTTTACCTCCTCAGAAACGTCCTCGCCAATTTCAAAATCCGGCTCAATTTTCCTCGCCTGAGTCAGCGAAATCTCTTCATTCGGCTCTTCAACCTCTCCATCCGGAACCACGGTGCGGTTCCTCCAGATTTCCAAATCGCCCTTATCCGGATTAATAATTATATCAAAATTATCGTCCGATCCAAATTTTCGTTTCAGGGCTCCCCTGAATACTTCCTCCAAAATAGCCATGAGGGTTACCCGGTCGATAAATTTATCGTCCTTGAACTCCGAAAACGATTCGATTAATGCAAGATTTTCCATTTCTTACGCTACACTTAGAATTTTAAAACAACTTTTGCCTTTTGTATTTCGGAAAACGGAACAACTTCCTCTTTCCGAACCGTATGCTTCCCCTTGCCGATTGGCTTGGGTTCCCGCGCTTTCCAGCTCAGGACGATGTCGTGCTCTCCCACCGACTCGAGGGTTCCTTTTATTTCCAAAGCTTCCGTTTTCACCTCAAGGGTTCTGCCCAGATGCTTGTGGTATTGCCTGGGAAGCTCCAAAAGAGCGGTAGCTCCTGCGGAACTCACTTCGAGGGAAAAGTCGAACTCCTCCCTGTCGAGCTGGTGTTCTACAGCCCTGCTAATTTCCATACAATCCTGAAGACTCACTCCGTTATCCCCATCGAGTATAATGCGGATGCTTTGGTCTGACCCGACCTTCAGGGAAATCGGAAACAGGTCGGGTCGCTTTTGGAATGCCTCTTCCAGAAGCATTTCTACCTGTTGCTGCAACCCCCTGCCAGTCATTTTTTTCCTCTTAAAATAGTGGCAATAAAAGAGGGGACTTATGTCCCCTCATGAATACCAATAATTCTTTCAGTGGCGCAAATATACTACTTTTTTTGAATTGAACATATTCGATGCCCGAAAACAATTCCACCCCTTATTCTGGCGTTATTCCCAAATCCGAGTACCTTTAATCAACGCTACTCATACACCCAGACGATTCTATTTTATGGAAATCTTTTCTTCGTACAACCTCATTATAGAAGCCTGCCTGATCCTGATTCTTTCCTTTTGGTTCAACCATCTGGCCAAACGCACGAATATCCCCGCGGTATTAATGCTTATTGCCCTGGGGCTTGTGCTGCAATACGCGATGAAGAATTTTGTCCGGGATTTGCCTGACTTTTTCCCGGTCCTGGAAGTACTCGGCATCATCGGCCTGATCATGATTGTCCTGGAAGCCGCCCTCGAACTGGAACTCAGAAAGGATAAAATCTGGCCCATTCTAAAAGCCATGTCAGTGGCCGCACTGGGGCTGCTCGCCTCTACGTGGGTCGCAGCCTGGATTCTGCATACATTGATTCCGGGTATGGAAATGGCCAATGCCTGGATTTACGCCACTCCCCTGTCCATACTCTCCAGCGCCATTATTATTCCGAGTGTCGGAAGTTTGTCCACGGCTAAAAAAGAGTTTCACGTATACGAAAGTACGTTTTCAGACATCATGGGAATTGTACTGTTCTATTTCCTGGAAGGGCAGTTAAACCCGGTAGAAGCCCAGAGTCCCGGTATTTTCGCGGGCAGTCTTGCCCTTACTGTGATCG
>CAZEQO010000031.1:7578-14859 GCA_964514365.1 uncultured Robiginitalea sp.
CCAAACAATTCCTTCTAATAGCTGTTTTGCTCCTGCTCTATGCCCTTGGAAAAAAGCTACATCTCTCCTCCCTGATCATCATCCTGATATTCGGGTTGGTGATTGCGAATATGCGATTGTTTTTCTTTGGCCCTTTAAAGCGCTTTTTAAAACCGGAACGCGCGAAGCAGATCTACCACGAACTGCACATTATTACCCTGGAGTCCGCCTTCGTGGTGCGCACCTTCTTTTTTGTCGTCTTCGGGATTACTATTGTCCTTTCCTCCCTTTTGAGCCTACAGGTATTGCTGGTGAGCCTGGCTATCCTAATTTCAGTCTACGCCATACGCTTTGTCCTCCTGCGCACTTTTATAGGTTCTGACATCACGCCGCAACTTTTTATAGCCCCACGCGGACTCATCACTGTTTTATTGTTTTACGCCATTCCCAAAGAGGCTGCCGTTCCGGGATTCGAACCCGGTATTCTGTTATTCATTATTATAGGAACCAGCCTAATTATGACCTGGGCGATGATTCGGGAGAAAAAGAAACCAGCTACCCTGCTCGACGAGTTGGAAGAGGAGTTTGAACTGAGGGAGGCGGCTTATGAAGAAGAAGCCATAGATGGGGTGCCTGAAGATGAGGATCCCGAAAACCCGGACAGCTTAAGTTCCGGAAATACATAAGCGCTGATTTTAGGACTTTACGCATTGCGTATGGCTCGTCCTGCTCCTTATTTAAAAGTTACCGTTACTGCCTTTTGTGTTCCGTCCCCATCTTAAAAAAAAAGGGGGGGGTTGCCCCCCGCCCCTATTCCAAGGTAAGTCCCAATCCTGCAATCCCCAATCGGAAGGTCGCATTTCAAACCCGGGAAAAATACATTCTTTAGTTTGAATTTGTACATTACACCCACTTGAATTAAAATACTCCTAAATATGTCAGAACTCCACCTTACCGCACGTTTTAAAATCCAACCCGGGAAATCCGATGCTTTTCGCAGTATAGCCTCTAAATGTATTGACGCCGTGCGCAAAAACGAAATGGACAAAGGATGCAGCCGCTATGACTGGTTTTACAATGACGATTTTAGCATTTGTGACGTCCTGGAGACGTACTCCGGAAATGAAGCGATTTTCGAACACATGAACAATGTAGGACCGCACCTTCAGGAACTTATGGCAATTTCAGCATTCTCCGGAAGCATTTACGGCTCCCCATCTGATGCGGTTAAAAGCGCCATGGATGCGATGGATGTCATCTTTTTGTCTTTCGAGGCCGGGGCTTAGTCCGCAACTTGCAAAGACACCGGATCCACATACCCTGAAAAATAAAAAACCCCTCACCAAAACGGGAGGGGTTTTAAGTTGGCCTACCAGGACTCGAACCTGGAATGACTGAACCAAAATCAGTAGTGTTGCCAATTACACCATAGGCCAGTTCCAACGGAGCGTGCAAATTTAAAATAAACTTTGATTAGGCCAAAGATTTTTTTCAGCAGTTTTAAGCATGGAACAGGGGCGCAGACGTGTTAAAGCTTTATCAAAAAGGAAGCCGGGTCTGACCATTAATTACTAAATTCGCCGCATACCAGCTAATAATCAAAATACATGATTGCCAAAAACTTTGAGAAATGGGACACCCTTACCGGGTGGTTTGTTTTTTTTATAGCTCTTGTAACATACGTTCTTACGGTCGAACCCACGGGTAGTTTTTGGGATGCTGGGGAGTATATTTCCACCTCGGCCAAGCTCCAGGTGGCGCATCCACCGGGGGCACCTTTCTTCCAGATGATGGGAGCCTTTTTCGCGCTCTTCGCCACAGAGGCAGATAAGGTTGCCCTGATGGTCAATCTCATGTCCGGGGTTTCCAGTGCTTTTGCCATTTTGTTTATGTTCTGGACCCTTACCAATCTGGGGCGGAAACTGGTCGTTTCAGATACTCCTTTATCCAACCCCAAAGCCTTCGCCATTCTCGGTGCCGGGTTAGTAGGCTCCCTCACCCTGACCTTTTCAGACAGTTTCTGGTTTAACGCCGTTGAGACTGAGGTATACGCAATGGCCAGTCTCGTCATGTCACTACTCTTCTGGCTGGGGCTTAAATGGACCGACGACCTCGATTCTCCAAGAGGGAACCGCTGGCTTATTCTTATCTCATTTGTCGTAGGGTTGACATTCGGGATTCAGTTTATGGGCTTTCTTGCCATCCCTTCCATAGGCCTGTTGTACTACTTTAAAAAATACAAGCAAACCACGGTAAAGAACTTCCTGCTCGCCAATATCGCTGTAATCTTCGTATTGATTCTGGTCTATAAATTTTCACTGACCTATGTTTTAAAAGTGTTCGGATGGAGCGAGGTCTTCTTTATAAATGAAATCGGGCTTCCCTTTAATTCGGGAACACTGATTATGGGGGTGGTATTTGCCGCAGCTTTTTACTTTGGATTGCGCTATACGCGCAAGAATAATTACCTGACAGCCAATACCCTGATCCTCTGTGGACTCTTTTTATTCGTCGGTTTTTCATCCTGGTTGATGCTGCCTATTCGCGCCAATGCCAATACGGTGATCAACGAAAATAATCCCGAAGATGCCCGGGCCCTGCTCGCGTATTACAACAGGGAGCAATACCCTGGGGTCGACAGCCCCGTCTACGGCGCCTACTTCTCGGACCTTTTCGCCCCCCCTGGTGAAAACCGGGACGACAAGCCCAAATACGAGCGGGATGAAGCCCTGGGCAAGTATGTGGTGGTCAACAAATACAAGGAAGCCCTTCCGGGTCCGAACAAGGACCATATGGGGCTGCTACCACGGATGTGGAGCGACCAGCACGCGGAGAATTATATGAAATTTTTTGGCCCGCTCGATTTCAGCCTGAAAACCAATAATGAAGAATTGCGGATGGCTGCCCAACAAGTCCGGGAAGGACTGGAGAATGGGGAAATTGAGACAGACCAGTATATGAGTTTTCTAAGGCGCTTCGGGGAATATATAGAAGTGCATCCCCCATCGATCTGGCAGAACATCAACTATATGCTGAGTTTTCAGTTCGGATATATGTACTGGCGCTACTTTATGTGGAATTTCACAGGAAAGCAGGACGATATGCAGGGCCGCTACAACGGTCAGGGCGAATGGCTCAGCGGGATAAAGTTTATCGACGAGCTTCGGTTGGGCAGTCAGGATGACCTTCCCCAGGACAAGCTCGACAATAAAGGCCGAAACACGTATTTTTTCCTGCCCCTCCTCCTCGGGATTATCGGCCTGGTATTCCAGGTGTCCAGGAATCCCAAGCAATTCTGGGTGCTCTTTGTATTTTTCCTTTTTACGGGAATCGCCATTCAATTCTATACCAACCCTTATATTTTCCAACCCCGGGAGCGGGACTATTCCCTGGTAGGCTCGTTCTATATTTTTGCCATGTGGGCAGGCCTGGGGGTTTTAGCCCTTTACGAGGAATTCAAGCAGTGGATTTCCCCTAAAATCTGGGCTCCGGCTGTTACCGTGGCATGTCTGTTGGCCGTACCCGTGCTGATGGGGGCACAAAACTGGGACGACCACGACCGCTCCGGACGCTATACCGCGAGGGCCGCTGCGATGACGTATCTGGACAGTTGTGAAGAGGATGCCGGATCTATGCTTTTCACCATAGGAGATAATGATACTTTTCCGCTTTGGTATGTTCAGGAAATCGAGAATTATCGGACGGATGTCCGGGTCATTTGTACCAGCCTGTTTGCGACGGACTGGTATGTGGACCAAATGAAACACAAGGCCTATGAGAGTCCTCCTATCCCATCTCAGCTTACCCATAAACTCTACAGGTATGGCAATCGGGATGTGATATATCTTCAAAAAATCACTGAAAACCGATGGGATATAAAGGATTTTATGAACTGGATCGGCAGTGACCGGCCGGAGACCAAACTACGGTATTATCTGGAAAAAAATGGCGCCGATGTGGGCGAGTATCCTGAAAGTACCCTGGACCTGGTCTACTACCCCACCGATAAAATCCGGGTACCTGTCAATAAGGAAAATGTCCTGAAAAGTGGCATTGTCAAAGAAAAGGACTCTGCCCTGATTGTCGACTATATCGATATTGATCTCCCCGGGGCACTTGCAAAAAACCGGATTATGATGCTCGATATCCTGGCGAACAACGACTGGGAACGCCCTATTTATTTTTCAGGGGGAAGTTTTGACGATGCAGAATATCTCTGGATGAAGGATTACCTACAGCTGGATGGTATGGCGTATAAATTAGTACCCATCCGCACCCAAAACAGGAGCCCTTTTGAGATGGGACGTATAGACACCGACCTTATGTATGAAAAGGTGATGAACTGGGAATGGGGAAATTCCGGAAGTCCGGAAATCTACCACGATCCTCAAACCCGCTCACAGGGTCTGTCCCTCAGAAGCAATCTCGCCCGACTGACCGAGAAACTCATCGAAGAGAATCAAATAGAAAAGGCGCGGGAAGTCATCGATTTAGCCATGACTAATATGCCTCTGGAATACTACGGTTTCTACACCTTCGCCGAACCCTTTCTGGATGGGTATTACAAAACGGGCGAAACCATGAAGGCGCGGGCATTATTCGAAAAACTAAGAACCATCTACAAAGACCGCCTGGAGTACTATGAAAATGTACCCCTGGACCAGCAGTACGAGCAAATCGAGGATATTCTCGCGGACATGGAAGCTTATAAAAGGGTCATCGATATCGCCATAGAGAACGACGACCGGGAACTCGCTGAAAAAGAAACCCAGGTTTTCAACGAACAGCTCGATAAATTTGGGTTTTACAAGGACAGCTTCCTGGAGGAACTGCCCGAGGTTCCGGGATTAGGCCCGCCTCCTCCAACCCCTGTGGATTCTATCGCCCAGGATGCTATTGACACGGAGCTTCCGGACACCACTTCTGTTCCAGAGACTATTGAGGAATAAAATCGGGGTGCATTAAATTCTAAAAGTACTCTGGGGACAATTCTCAGATATATTCGTTCAGGATTCCAATAAGTGTATTGGCATCCTGCTCTCCACTTTGTCGCCAAACCATTTCTCCCCTTTTGTAGATGATCAGGGTGGGAAGCCCTTTGACACGAAGTGCCTGGGAGAGTTCTTTATTCTTATCCACGTCTATTTTGATCACTTTACCTTTATCTCCAAGGGCGGCAGCAACATCCCTGAGAACGGGATGCATAGATGTAGAATTTTCGTTCCACTCTGCGTAGAAATCCAGCAAAACAGGAATTTCCTGATCGATTATTTCCCCGAATTTAGACATATAGCAGGCGTTGGGTTTAGGTTCAAATGTAACAAAAATTGTGAAATGCGGGAGGAACCCCTATGAATTCAGGCCGTTGGTCGGGTCAAATTTAACTCAGACCGGTTTTTCGTAACCGGATCACCGTAATCTCCGGCCAGATACCCACCCTTCCGGGGTATCCGAGGAACCCAAAGCCCCGGTTGACATTGATGAACTGTCCGAGTTCTTCATAAATCCCCGCCCAGTATTTGTACCGCCACTTGACAGGGCTCCACTTGATCCACCCCGGGATTTCAATCCCAAACTGCATCCCGTGGGTATGGCCGCTGAGGGTAAGGTGGTAGTGCAACTCATGGTGGATGACCTGGTCTTCCCAGTGGGAAGGATCATGACTAAGTAGGATTTTAAAATCCCCGGGGGCTATCCCATCCGTGGCCTTTTTCAGGTCTCCGGCCTTTTTAAAGCCGCCCCGTCCCCAATTTTCAACTCCGATAAGGGCAATCCGGCCGGCCCCTTTTTTTAAGTATCGATTTTCATTGAGCAGCAGGTCAAAACCCATTTTTCGCTGCAGTTCCTTCAGGTCCTCGAGGTTTTGTGCTTTGGCCTCTTCGGTATCCCATGGTATGTAATCCCCATAGTCGTGGTTCCCCAAAATAGAATATTTCCCATCCGCAGCCTCAAGGGTGCCAAATAAATCTGCCCAGGGAATCATTTCACTCGTCTTATTATTGACCATATCCCCGGTAAAGAGGATTAGATCACTTTTCTGCTCATTAATCAGGGATACCCCGTATTCAATTTTCTCGCGATTGTCAAAACTTCCGCTATGGATATCTGAAATCTGGGTAATGGTATAATTGTGAAATTCACTGGGAAGGTCTTTGAATTCAAGGTCGTAATTCAAGACCCTGAACCTGTATTTCCCGCGGTACATACCATAGAGCAAAGCCCCAAAAGGAAGGGCGGCAATCCCCAGGGCAATAAGACTGAGAAATCGCCTTCTTTCGGGTAGCGTGAACTCCTTGTCACTGCCAAATAGCCGGTGGTACCCACCCATGAAAAACCGGTACAGGTCCTCTGAAAAGAGGAAGAACATGGTAATCAGGTTAAAGGTGAGGATGGCGATCAAAAAACCAAAGGCATAACTCTTTGGCCGATTCAGGACCCTTCCTGTATCATCACCTGCGGTAAACTGGTAGATAAAGTTTCCGAGGATCAACAGGGCAATAACCGTATAGAGGTAGTACAACCAGGGGTAGCGCGTAGCCGAACGCAGTGCCTGCAGGGTATACAGACCCATAGCCAGATATACAATAACAAAGAGAATCCAGCGAAGCATATCGTTTTTTACAAATATACTTTTTTATAAAGCGTTTTGTCTACTTCCGGCCTGTCTTAATCGCGCTGACAACGGCCTTGATCTTCCCGTCATCCGGCATGAGGGGCCCGCCCTCCCTGAGCAGTCCGGGTGTATTCAGGGGCAAACCAGAATACAATTCCGGAGCAGGGGACTCGATGGCGCTCAGATGGACCGCCTCGAATCCCTTTCCTGTAAACTCCTTAATGTTGGAAGGGCGAATGCCCCCTCCCGGCATAATACCACAATGCGCCTTTTGAACCAGCGTCTCGAGAAGGGATAGCCCCTGGAGGGCAGAGGCAGCCTGACCGCTGCTTAAAATGGTATCAACCCCGAGAGCCTCGAGTTCCAAATGGGCCGTTTCCCAATCCGGAATACGGTCAAATGCCCTGTGGAAGGTCAGGTGAAGACCCTCGCAGGCTTCGGCCAGGCGCTGCATACCTGCCCGATTCAATCGATTGTCTGCCTGGAGGCACCCCGTGACAATCCCCTCAAAACCCAATTTCCTGCAATAGGAAATATCCCGTAGCATCTGTGAAAAAGTACGCTCGGAATAGGTAAAATCCCCGCTTCGGGGACGGATCAGTACGTGAACGGGGATACGGACAGTATCCCGAATGGCCTCTAAAAGTCCTGCCGATGGGGTAACCCCGCCCACCGCCAGTTCAGAGCAG
>CAZEQO010000031.1:14869-23072 GCA_964514365.1 uncultured Robiginitalea sp.
CCTCGGCGATTTTCGCAGCATCCACAGATGTCACGCATATTTCTACCTTCATTCCCCTATCTTTAATACCCTAAATGTAATTCCTTCATCCCATGCATCGAAGAAAATTCCTTAAGAATTCCACACTGGGCTCCGCAGCCGTCCTGGGAACGGCACCCCTGATTTCCTGTACCAATACCGCAACAAAAACCTCCGGAAATATCCGGCCGGATGGGCCGGTGGCCATTTGCACCTGGGACTTTGGCAACGCTACCGATAAAGCCTGGTCAGTACTCAGAGCAGGCGGCACAGCCCTTGATGCGGCCGAGCAGGGCGTTATGGTGGAAGAGGCCGATCCCGAAAACCAGACCGTCGGCCTGGGAGGCCGGCCCGACCGCGATGGTGTTGTCACCCTCGATGCCTGTATCATGGATTCCCGAAGCAATTGTGGGGCAGTCATGGGCCTGGAAGGATATGTGCATGCCGTTTCCGTGGCCCGCAGGGTTATGGAAAAAACACCCCACGTAATTTTAGTGGGCGATGGAGCTTCCCAATTTGCATCCGAACAGGGGTTTTCACGAACGGATCTGATTACAGAAAAGTCTCGAAAAGAATGGGTGGAATGGAAAAAAACTGCCCAATACGCTCCTGTAATCAATATTGAAAACCACGACACTATCGGTATGCTGACACTCGATGCCAATGGAGATTTAGCAGGGGCCTGTACCACCAGCGGAATGGCCTATAAGCTCCGGGGTCGTGTGGGAGACTCCCCGGTTATCGGGGCCGGGCTCTATGTGGACCCCGAAGTTGGGGCAGCTACTGCGACCGGAATGGGCGAAGAAGTGGTTCGCACGGTAGGCAGTTTCCTGATCGTGGAATTAATGCGGCAGGGCAAAAGTCCGGAAGAAGCCTGCAGGGAGGGCGTACTGCGGATTATGAAGAAAAATGCGGGGAGGACAGATTTCCAGATCGGTTTTATCGCTTTGAATACCCGGGGCGAAACCGGCGGATACTGTATTCAACCCGGGTTTAGTTACCGGCAGTACGATTCAAACGGACACCGGAATACCCCTGTAGAGAGTTACCTGAAATCATGAGAATCTTAGTAGCTTTGAAGTCTTTGAAACCACCTGTATATGTCTGACAAAAAACGCCTTTTCCTACTGGATGCCTATGCCCTTATCTTCAGGGGATATTACGCCCTGATCAAAAATCCGAGGATCAATTCCAAGGGAATGGATACCTCAGCTATAATGGGGTTTATGAATTCCCTTTTTGACGTCATCCGCAGGGAAAAGCCCGATCATCTGGCGGTTTGTTTTGACAAAGATGGCAGCGCTGAGCGTACGGAATTGTTTGCAGACTATAAAGCCAACCGGCTGGAAACCCCCGATGCTATTCGGGTAGCAGTACCCTGGATTCAGAAAATCCTCAAGGCCATGCATATTCCCTGTATCGAAGTCTCGGGTCTGGAAGCGGATGATATAATAGGTACGCTGGCCAAACAAGCTGAAAAAGAAGACTACAGGGTGTATATGGTGACTCCCGATAAGGACTTTGGCCAATTGGTTTCAGAAAATATTTTTATGTACCGGCCCTCGCGTATGGGAAATGGTGTTGAAATCTGGGGAATACCTGAAATACAGAAGCGTTTTGGCGTGGAGCGCCCGGAACAGGTCATCGACTATCTGGGTATGATGGGGGACAGTAGTGACAACATCCCCGGACTTCCCGGGGTTGGGGATAAAACCGCCAAAAAATTCCTGCAGGAATTCGGATCGCTCGAAGGGCTCCTTAAAAATACGGATAAGCTCAAGGGAAAAATGCGGGAGAAAGTTGAAGACAATGCCGAACTGGGCAGATTGTCTAAAAAGCTGGCCACGATCTGTGTCGATTGCGAAGTGACCTTCGATGAAAAAGACTATGAATTAAGCGTTCCCGACAGCCAGCAGGTACAGGAACTCTTCGAAGAACTGGAATTCCGCAGGTTGAAGGATCAGTTCCTGAAGTTGTTTTCCCCTGCCGATACGGAGACTACAACCTCGTTATCTGAGGAAAGGGAAACGGTTAAAGATAATCCGAAGCAAGCCGGGAGCGGACAGTTTTCGCTTTTTGGAGGAAATTCCGATGCCCCGGCCGTGGAAGACTATACAGGGCGTAAGACTATTTCTGAAGTCTCCCATCTTTATCAGCCTGTTGAGAGTGAGATGGCCCTTCGACTATTTTTACAGCGCCTTGAGCAACAAAACCGGGTTTGTTTTGATACGGAGACCACTTCTTTGAATCCCCTGCAGGCGGAACTTGTCGGTATCGCCTTTAGCTGGGAAGCACATAAGGGTTTTTACCTTCCCTTTCCCGAAGATCGGGCCAAAGCCGATACCCTGATTCAGAAACTACGCCCCTTCTTTGAAAATGAGGCTGTCGAAAAAATTGGTCAGAACCTGAAATACGATATCAAGGTACTGGATAAATATGGTGTCGTCGTAAAGGGGCCCCTGTTTGACACTATGCTGGCCCACTACCTGATCAATCCGGACATGCGCCACAATATGGATGTTCTGGCGGAGACCTATCTGGATTACCGCCCGGTGCCCATTACAGAACTCATCGGGAAAAAAGGGAAAAACCAGCTCAGTATGCGGGAGGTTCCGGTAGCACAGATTACGGAATACGCCGTGGAAGATGCAGATATTACCCTACAGCTTTCTGAAGCCTTCAGACCGGAATTAAAGGCTGCGGGGACAGAATCCCTTTTTAAAGATATCGAGGTTCCACTCCTGCGGGTACTGGCCGCTATGGAACTGGAGGGTATTAACCTCGACACTGGATTTCTGAGGGAGCTTTCCGGGGCATTGGACAGGGATATCGCTTCCCTCGAACAATCAATATACGACGCGGCCGGGGAAACCTTCAATATCGGATCCCCTAAACAGTTGGGGGAGATTCTCTTCGACAAACTAAAACTGATCGCCAAGCCAAAAAAAACAAGGACGGGCCAGTATTCGACAGCAGAAGATGTACTTGCTGCCCTGGCCAAAGACCACGGCATCATCAGGGATGTGCTCGAATATCGCGGGCTGGCGAAACTCAAAAGCACTTACGTAGATGCCCTTCCGGAACAAGTAGCCCCTTCTACCGGACGGGTACATACGGATTATATGCAGACCGTTGCGGCCACAGGGCGCTTGAGCAGCAACAATCCCAACCTTCAAAATATCCCGATCCGAACCGAGAGAGGTCGGCAAATTCGCAAGGCCTTTATACCCAGAAATGAAGAATATGTATTGCTCGCGGCAGATTATTCCCAGATTGAATTGAGAATTATCGCCGCCCTCAGTGAGGAAACCACCATGATTGAATCCTTTAAACGGGGTGAAGACATTCACGCCGCCACTGCGGCTAAAGTATTTCAGGTTCCCCTGGAGGAGGTGACCCGGGAACAGCGGTCGAATGCGAAAACTGTGAATTTCGGAATCATCTACGGGGTTTCGGCATTTGGTTTAAGCAACCAGACGGATCTCAGCAGGACTGAGGCCAAAGAGCTTATCGATACCTACTATAAAACGTATCCCAAACTCCGAACCTACATCAGTGACCAAATCGATTTTGCCCGGGAACACGGGTATGTCCAAACGGTACTCGGACGCAGGCGGTATTTAAAAGACATCAACGGAAGCAATGCGATTGTTCGGGGAGCTGCAGAGCGCAACGCCATCAACGCTCCCATACAAGGTAGTGCGGCGGACATCATTAAAATTGCCATGATCCGGATCCACGAAAAATTAGAGGCAGGGGAATATCGTACAAAAATGCTCCTGCAGGTTCACGATGAACTGGTTTTTGACGTCTTTAAACCTGAATTAGATTCAGTCCGCGAGCTGATAAAAACAGAAATGGAACAGGCGTATACCCTTTCAGTGCCCCTCACTGTAGATATCGGTGTGGGAGACAACTGGCTGGAAGCCCATTAATTATAAATATAAGGCCTTCAGGTTACCGTCTTTCAAAAACAAGGGATCCGGCAACCTCGAGATCGTCAAATTCGTCGCCTTCAATAAACAAAGTGAGCCTGTCCCCGTTGAGGGTGGCGTCTACAGAGGCCGTCATCCCATTGGAGTCGGTGATTCGGAGCTGGCCGTTTTCAAAGGTATAGGTAGCAGATTCTGAATCGTTGTCAGTAGGACAATCGATGCTCAGATTCCCTGTGAACAAACCCGAAAGATCGAGATAATCAATGGAAGTGAGCAGGGTAGCCTCATTATTCGCTTCCAAAATCATAGAAACGAGATAGCATTCCTGGGCTGCAAGGAGGTTAAAGAGGTCAGCTAAGCTCTGTTCTTCCTGAGAAGCAGAATCCAGCTGAAGCGTCACGGCATCCCAGGTCCCTTCTATAGAATTGGAGCCTGAATCTCCATCGTCATCGGAGGAACACGAAAGGAGACCTGCCATCAATAGAGCGGAGAGGAGTAGTTTTAGTTTCATATTACATGGTATATAGTATTGTTATGAAACGTTTTTTTTAAGGAATTCGTATAAATAATCGTTCAAAAGGCAAAGCGGTAGGTGGCCTTTAAGAGGAGGGTGTTTCTGGGTATCGCATCCCCGAAAATTTTGGATTCCAGTCCTCCCAGCAGGGCCTGGTCCGGATCTCCGGAAGTGGTGAGGTCCTGTGACCATACAAGGAAGAGTTCAGAACCCGGGATATACTCCCAGCGAATGACCAGGTTCGAACGGAATTGCACAAAAGAAAAATCCGGGTTGCCAAAGCTGAAATCGGGATTCCCATCTCCATTTTCATCCACGCTGTAAACTTCCTCAAGTTGACTGATCTCTCCGGGGCCGTATTGGCGTATCCTATTTTCAAAACGTTCTGCCAACGGATCGGTGACTGTCTTAAAACCGGTATACAGCCCGTTGGAGATAAAGGGCTGGCCCCAGTACTGAATCGTCAGGTTGGGATTGATGGTGTAGTTCAACCTCAGGGACATCGAAAAGGTCTCCTGGGAAATCGAGCCATTCAGATACCGCGGCTGCCCGTCTACCGATAAGTTGTCCACGAACTGAAGTTGGTCCTCATTCCGGCTGAAGTTGGGAAATACGGAAAATTGAAGGGCATTGGTAGGCTGATAGGAAAAACCCGCCTCCACGGAATATCTCCAATACGAATTATCCACCGCCTTCGCCCCATTGTGGAAAAAGCTGAAACGCAATTTCTTCCTCGAATCGGTATTTATTCCATTCCAAAAACTGAGTTCGGGCGAAATCCGGAGGCGGGGGCCACCGCGGAGTGCAAAATTAGAATACTGTAACGGGGCGTAATTAAAACCAATATTCGTAAACCAGTTATTTGCCCAGTTCTGGAAACTATTTGTATTGAAGCGGATGTTGTTCAAATACCCTCCAAAATCCCATACCGCCCAATGGTTGTAATTGACCCCAACCCGTCGGAAGGTCTTATCCGGTTTCAGCGTCTGATAGGCCACCCAGGTATAGTGCCGGATGTCATCCGCCTGTCGCTGAAAACCAATATCGTTGAGTTCCAGCTCAGGGGATCTCCAGGTCGCCCCACTTTCAAAACGCCAGTGGCCATTGCCGACTTTTCCAAGCTGCAGGTTTCCCCCGGTTCCGGACAAAGAGGTCCGTTCCGGATCTACCTCTACATGAGAGGCGCCCGCCCTCTGAAACAGGTGTGTAATACTCTCCTGTGTTCTCAGGATAGCCTCCTCGCTTCCCAGGATATGGCTCCAGATCAGGCTCCCGCCGAGATACCAGTCGCGGTTATTCCACTGGTGCTTAAAATCCAGGCCTCCCGAGTAGGCCGCCGTATGCAGGAAATCCAGAGAAGCCGGAAGTTCTTCCCTGTTTGTTGCTGTAAGAATAGTACCGATATAGGTATCCCCATCATTGAAGTCCTTCTGCACCCTTCCAACGATGTAATTGGTAAGGGGTTCTACGACTTCGCGCGTCCTGTCCCCATTGGCGTCTACCGTAGCCGTCCTCCTGGCGGTAAGGCTTTCCAGCAGGCCTACAGACCAGCCATTCCGGGTTTTCCCGCTGAATTTTGCAGCGCCGAGAATGGGGGTGTTCTCCGGCACATCGGCGTACTGCCCATCGTCCAGGTCCGGCGAGCCCTGGGGGTCCCTGCCGATCCTCCTGGAATAAAATACATTATCAGAACCAAAAGTATTCCCCGCAATGGATGGCGACACCGGGAGTTCAAAAATGTTTTTGTTCTCGACGAAGAAGGGGCGTTGTTCCCTGAAGAAAATCTGGAAACCGTCCAGGGCTATGGCTGATGGATCCGCTTCCACCTGACCAAAATCGGGATTGACCGTCAGGTCCAGCGTCAGGTCATTGGTGATGCCGATTTTAGCATCCAGCCCGGCGGTCAGGCCTAAATCACTTCCATCTTCAAAGGGGTTCCCCTCCTCCGCTTCAAAACTCCTGCTGCGCACAACCGTATAGGGCTGTATTTCAAGCTGATTCTGGGGTTCGAGGTTTTTAAGCCCATGCAGTTCCCCGAATTCACTGACCCACCCGGGCTGGTCAATGGGCTTGCGCTGCCAAAGGGAGCGTTCCTCCTCCCGGAAAAAACGCCGGGTGGACTGCAGGCCCCAAACCTGATCCGGGGCGTGGCTGAATTTCAATTGACTGAGCGGTATCCGGATTTCAGCGGTCCATCCTTCGCTGTCGATCTTCGTTTTGGTAAACCAAATCGGATTCCAGCTACTATCCCAATTGTTTCCATTATTGGATATAAATTCATCTCCCTTTACCCCGGCAGCCGTAATTGAAAACGAAAAAGCGGAACGCTTGTCGTTATAGCTATCTATATTGACTTCTACCCAGTCTCCGGCAAAACCGTCCCTGCGGGAGAGTCTGCGCTCAATCTTTTCAGGTTCCGGATCGTAACACCTGAAAGCGAGATAAAGGTTTTTCGCATCGTAGAGAATCTTGAATTGGGTCTGAACGCTGGGTGCGGTATTCTCATCAGGCTGGAATTCAATATAATCCCCAGCCCAGGATACCTGGTCCCAGATGGGATCTGTAAGATCCCCGTCAATCTGTGGCGCCTCCTCAGGCCCTATACCTGTTGTCGTGTATTTCTTTTTGACCACTTCCTCAGACGGGCCTTCGTCAGAGGCCGTCCCGGTAGCGTCCGGGCTATTGGGTCCGGGGGTATCCTGAGCCCCTAAAATAACCGGAAACACCAGAAAGAATATGAATAAGCGTACTTTGTACATTGAATCTTCTCAGGTGGCAACTACCATAAGGACTTATGCTATTTGAGATTGTTACACCCCATAACCCTGCTTTTTGAAAAAGTGTGACCAGACCGGTTTGCATTGTGGACTGGCCGGGCTCAGGGTGAATAATCCCGGGGCTGATGGCTTTCAAAACGAAATGAAAAAATATGATCTGAACCCATTTGTTATTCAACATTATAATCGTACATTTGCAGCCCGTTTATCGGACTTGAAATGTTTAATTAAATATACAAGTAGTGGATACATTGAGCTACAAAACGATTTCGGCCAATAAAAAGACCGTGACCAAAGAATGGATTTTGGTCGATGCCGATGGTCAGACTCTGGGCCGTCTTGCTTCCCAAGTAGCGAGTATGCTAAGGGGCAAGAACAAAACGAATTTTACACCCCATGTGGATTGTGGCGACAATGTAGTGGTCATCAATGCAGATAAGATTACCCTCTCCGGGAATAAGTGGGAAGATAAAACGTACATCCGGTACACGGGTTATCCAGGCGGGCAGCGTTCCAAGAACGCACGTGAGCTCATGGATAAAAACCCTACCGCCATGGTAGAGAAAGCAGTTAAGGGAATGCTTCCTAAAAACCGTTTGGGAGCAGACCTCTTCAGAAACCTTTATGTGTACGCAGGAACTGAGCACAACCAGGAGGCACAGAAACCAAAGCAAATCAACTTAAACGACCTTAAATAATGGAGGTAATTCACAAAATCGGAAGAAGGAAGACGGCTGTTGCCCGGGTCTATCTCTCTGATGGAAAAGGCAAAATCACTGTGAACAAGCGGGATCTGGCAGACTATTTTCCCACTGCAACCCTTCAGTATAAAGTACAGCAGCCTTTCGCCCTCACAGAGAACGAAAAGGCCTTTGATGTAAATATTAATGTATTCGGAGGTGGAATCACAGGTCAGGCCGAAGCAGTTCGCCTGGCGATTTCCAGGGCCCTTTGTGAGC
>CAZEQO010000032.1:0-17529 GCA_964514365.1 uncultured Robiginitalea sp.
ACCGGCTTTGAGGGCTTATGAAAAAGTGGGTTTTAGCCCACACCTTTTGGAGATGCGCCTGAGGGAAGAAGAGGGGAATTCAGAGGATACAACCCGGCCTTCAATTGAATAGTTCGTCGTATTTTTGAACAAAACCCACCCGATGGATTTCAAGAATACTGAAGCTTTCGCCCTAACTCTGGATGCTTCTGACCCCTTACACAAGTACCGAGAGAACTTTCACTTTCCACAGGTAGACGGTTCGGACGTTATTTATTTTACGGGAAACTCCCTGGGGCTGCAACCGAAAAACGCCGCCCTTTTTGTGGATGAAATTATGAAGGACTGGCGTGAGTTGGCCGTAGAAGGTCATTTCTACGCCGATAAGCCCTGGTGGGATTATCACGAACGCCTGACCGAAAAATTGGCCCCTGTGGTAGGCGCCCGCCAACGGGAAGTTACCGTAATGAACACCCTGACGGTAAACCTGCACCTTCTTATGGTTTCCTTTTACCGCCCCACGGCTAAGCGGTATAAGATCCTCTGCGAAGAAAAGGCCTTTCCATCGGACCAGTATATGCTCCAAAGCCAGGTGCGTTTCCACGGCTATGACCCGGAGGATGCCATTGTAGAAGTGGCCAAGCGACCCGGGGAACACCATTGGCGTACCGAAGATATTTTGGTGGCCATCGAAAAGCACAAAGACGAACTGGCCCTGGTATTAATGGGTGGGGTCAATTACTACAACGGGCAGGTGCTGGACATGGAGGAGATCACCCGGGCCGGACGAGCTGCAGGAGCTTTTGTGGGCTGGGATCTGGCCCATGCCGTGGGGAATGTCAGGCTCGAGCTGCACGATTGGGGGGTGGACTTCGCTTCCTGGTGCAGTTATAAATACATGAATAGTGGTCCGGGAAATGCTTCCGGGGTGTTTATTGCAGAAAAACACCTGAATGACCCGGACATCCCGCGTTTTGAAGGATGGTGGGGGACAAAAAAGGAGACC
Source organism: uncultured Robiginitalea sp. (assembly GCA_964514365.1). Taxonomy (GTDB): domain Bacteria; phylum Bacteroidota; class Bacteroidia; order Flavobacteriales; family Flavobacteriaceae; genus Robiginitalea. Next base: position 986 of record CAZEQO010000032.1, read on the forward strand.
CGGTTTTTAATGCAACCCCGTTTTGACCCTATGGATTCGGCCGATGCCTGGCAGATAAGCAATGCCCCGGTGCTGGCCATGGCACCCTACCTGGCTTCCCTGGAATTATTTGAGGCCGTGGGGATGGATGCCCTAATCGAAAAGAGAAATCAGATAGTGGCGTACCTGGAATTTATCCTCAGGGAAATAGACAAAGAGGTGGAGAGTACCTTTGAAATTATAACGCCTGCCCATGCGAGGGGCTGCCAACTGTCTGTCTTTTTGCACGGGGAGGGGAAATCACTCTTTGATTACCTGATGAAAAGCGGGGTGATTACAGACTGGCGGGAACCCAATGTCATTCGTCTGGCTCCGGCTCCCTTTTATTGCTCCTACACAGATATGTATCGGTTCGGTCAGATTTTAAAAAAGGGCATCCTTGAAAAAGCATAGTGCGGGCCCGGCCATTGGGGTGAATGTGTTAAACCTAACACGGGGTCGGCCATGAAGTCACTGCGTTTAATCCTGTCCAACCCACGGTATTTTGGCCCGGCATGGGTTTTTGCCAGCCTCAATATGTGGTTTGGTACCTGGGCTATTTATATTCCCAGGGTATCGGAAGACCTCCGGATCGACAAGGCTGAACTCGGGTTTGCCATTTTCTTTTTGTCCCTGGGGATTTTCACTATTTTTCCGGTCGCAGCCCGGATTATCAATCGCCTTGGGGCCGGACGTGCCACCTGGTACGGCGTAGTACTTTGCAGCATTTTTGCCTTTTTCCCCCTTATCGCACCCAATTACTACACCCTAATGGCGGCCCTCTTCTTTTTTGGGGCAACCAATGGTCTTACGGATATTGCCATGAATACGCTGGTGACGGAAGTCGAGAAAAAGGACAGGCAAAATTTTATGTCCGCGGCCCATGGGTTTTTTAGCCTCGGGGGGGTCCTGGCGGGTATGGGAAGTTTTCTGATCGGCCCGCTCGACAATCCCGCCCTGCACATGCTGGGGGTGATCGTTGTCGTCTTTTTAATCAATCTCCGTTTTCGCAAGTACTATTTTGATGTTACTGCACCACCCATGGAAAAAGAGGGTTTTAGTTTGAAGCTATTTCGCCCGCTCTTCCTGCTGGGGATTGTCTCCTTCATCGTAATGGGAGGGGAAGGAGCGGTTGTCGACTGGAGCGGGCTCTATTTGAAGGAGATCAGTAGAGCTCCTGAATTCCTTGTCGGGGGTGGTTTTCTGGCTTTTTCTGTCACCATGACCCTTGGGCGCTTTCTGGGAGACGGGATAAGCAAGCGCATAGGTTCTGTTAAGATTGTGGCCCTTGGAAGCCTTATCGCCATACTGGGATACTTATGCGTGCTCCAAAGCGGGACCTACATCTCCCTGCTCGGTTTTGCCCTCATAGGACTCGGGTTCTCCGTCATTATTCCCGAACTCTTTCGGATCGGGGGGAATATCAAAGGAGTAGAATCTGCCCAGGGCGTGGCGTTTATTGCCGGGACGGGATATTCCGGGTTCCTGTTGGCGCCCCCCGTTTTGGGGTACGTGGGAGAGCAATTCAGCCTGAAAACCACATTCGCCGTATTACTCATAGGGGCCGTTGTGGTTTTGCTCTCAACGCTTCTGCTCAGGAAGCGAGAAAAAAACAAAGGTTAATTCACGCGGATTCCCGTAAAATACAGCTTGAAGCTTCCATCGGCATTTTGATGGTGGGTAGAGAGCTGCAACCCTCCCTCATCCTGGTACTTCTCCCATGTGGTCGCCAGACTGGGCTCGGGTTGGTTTCCTTTGCGAAACACCCATTCCCGAAGCACGGAATCCTTGCCAAAATAGAAATCATAGGCATCCCCCGGGGTGTACCCCCCTTCGTTTCCGTACACTATGGTCAGTTTGGAGGCAGACTCCCCTGAAATCGGGGCCTCAGCCGTTTCCTGATATTCATGGGTAAAGGAATCCTGATCCCACACCCACTGATAGGGCGCCAGGAACCAGTACTTATCGTTGATAAAAGCGGCGTCGGTAGGAATGAGTAAAGAATCGACCTGATCGCGCTGAAAGGTCAGCGTATCGGTTGCTGTAATGCTGGTTACGGTATTGGTTTGTGGTTCCCAGATCCACGTCCGCTCAAAATGGTTTTCACCCCGATCCACATTGAATGTGAATTGAAGCCTACGCACCTTATCCCAATGCTCAAACCCATGTTTGTCTGCGAGTTTTTCAAGAAGTGTTTTGGGAGGGATTTCCTGGGCCATTGCCATTTCAGGGGACTTGGACGCCTCCCGGCATCCCGCAAATACGATTGCCACAATAAACAAAAAAGAAAAACTGAATTTCATAGTAAATATTTTTTCAAAGATAACGACTTTTTGCAGGATCGTTTTCAGGGGAAGTATTGTCGGGAATGGGATCTGAAGTATCCTCAATTTTATGTATTTTTGACCTTTAATCCAACAGATCTTATGAGTACAAAAAAAGGGAAGGTTCAGGAAACGATTGACACTGCGCTTTTAGAGGAGCGAAAGGTTTTTCTTTGGGGAATGGTGGATGATGATTCTGCCAAACACGTGATTGACCGCCTGCTTTTTCTGGATCTTCAGAACCATAAGGAAATACAATTATTAATAAACAGTCCCGGGGGGTATGTGACCTCCGGCTTTGCGATATACGATACCATAACATCCCTGAAAAGCCCAGTTTCGACGATTTGTACCGGACTGGCTGCTTCCATGGGTTCGATACTGCTTTCCGTTGGAAAGAAAGGGCGTCGTTTTATTCAACCCCACGCCCGGGTTATGATCCACCAGCCGAGTGGGGGAGCCCGCGGGCAAGCGGCGAATATTGAAATTCAAGCTCGTGAAATACTGAAAACACGGGAGATCGGGGCGCGTATCCTCGCCGATAACTGCGGCCAACCCTTCGATAAGATCATGAAGGACTTTAACCGCGATTACTGGATGGACGCTGAGGAATCCGTGGAATACGGAATAGTGGACGGGGTGATCTAGACCGGCATCTGGGAAGCGTTTTGGTGTACACGTTTAGAAAACCTTTCCGGGATTCCGGGAAGGTTTTTTTGGACCATTACTAAAAAAGGGGTTCTAACGATACGCTGGGGGATCTTTATAAGGACTCCCCCAGGGCAGACTGCCAAACACCTGCAGTGCTATCGGGTCTGCCGGGGAGAGCCACCTTAAAAAGCATCCGGATTGGCGATAATGGCTGCCGCGCGTTCCTTCAGGTCCCGTATCTCGTTTTCGTCTTTTTTTTCCAGGAGGCGGTACATCATACCCATTCTGGGATTCCCCTGGAGTTGGCTTTTTTTGGCATCGAGAAAGTTCCAGTAGAGCGCATTAAAGGGGCAGGCACTCTCCCCGGTTTTCTCATCCGGGTTATATGCGCATCCCTGACAATAGTTACTCATTTTGCGAATGTAGTTTGCCGAACTTACATAGGGTTTGGTTCCGACAATCCCCCCGTCGGCAAACTGGCTCATTCCCCGGGTATTGGGAAGTTGCACCCACTCGATGGCATCGGCGTAAATTCCGAGGTACCACTGGTCCACTTCATCCGGATGTACCTGTGCCAGCAAGGCAAAGTTGCCGGTGATCATCAGGCGTTGTATATGATGGGCATACGCACTTTCAAGGCTCTGGTCAATCGCATTTTTAAGGCAGTTCATCCGGGTCTGACCGGTCCAGTAAAAATCGGGAAGCGGATTTTTGTTCTCCAGGGAATTTTTCCGGGCATAGGCAGGCATTTCTTTCCAGTAAATGCCCCTCATATACTCCCGCCATCCGAGTATCTGTCGGATAAAACCTTCGGCCTGGGATATATGGATGGAGTCCTTGTGGTCGCAATAATAAGTTTCAACGGTTTCCACAACCTCCCCGGGTGAAATCAACTTGCAATTCAAAGCAAAGGAAAGTCGGGAATGAAACAGTGTTTTTTCATCCGTGTGCATGGCATCCTGGTAATCCCCGAAGTGCGGCAACAGCTTTTCGCAGAATTCGGCCAACTGGGCGCGCGCCTGCTCTGTAGTGATCGTCCAATGGAAGTTGTGAAGGTCAATCTGCCCGATCGTCTTTATACCCGACTCTTGTATCTCATGCAGTATTGGGCTGAGGTCCTCAGAATGCGTGGGTGTGAGTTTTGGGATGGCGGGCGATCCTTTCCATTTTTTCCTGTTTTGGGAATCGTAATTCCAGGTCCCCCCCGTAGGCTCCCCATCCTCAAAAAGGACACTGTGTTTCTTGCGCATCATACGATAGAAGGACTCCATCACGAGTTGTTTTTTCCCCTGGAAATGTAATTCTAACGCGTCCCGCGTGGTATAAAAGTGCTCGGTATCGTAAGCCCCGGATGCGATGGGCAAGTCCTCGCAAATGAGTTTTAATTGCCGATCCAGTCGGAATTCATCCGGTAAGAGGTACTCAAAACGATCGCAGCCTTCTTTATCCAGGCTTTGCTTTACAAGTTCGGGCAGGTTTTGGGGATTTTTCGAATCCGTCAGTTTAAAGTACCTCACCTGGTGCCCCTCAGCGGTTCGTTCCTTCGCAAAATTCCGCATGGCGGCAAAAAAAGCGACGACTTTCTGGATGTGGTGGGGGGCGTAATCCGTTTCCTGACGCATTTCGGCCATAATATAGACCACGTCTTCACGAGCTGATTTAAACCAACTGTGTTCCGGGTTTAACTGATCACCTAAAAGAAGTCTCAGGATTTTCATAGTCGTATGTTTCCTTAAAAAAGTGAGGGTTCGAGCCACAGTCTGCGATAGCGACCCTGGGGATCATAGCGTTTGGCTTGCAGCTGTGGGCTGAACACACGGTCCCTGGGATCATTTCCGACTCCGCTGTTATACATCCAGTTGCCCCAATTACTGTGTACATCGTAGTCCAGGAGTACACTTTCGAAATAGGCAGCGCCCACCCGCCAGTCTTGTCTGAGGTGGTGCGTCCAGTAGCTCGCCACATTTTGCCGACCTCGGTTACTCATCCATCCGGTTCGGGCGATTTCTTTCATATTGGCATTGATAAAATCGTCAGTTGTCTGGCCCGAAATCCACTGCTCCAGGAGGGCAGGGGAAAAGTCGGTATTCCAGGAGGAATGGCGAATCCCGCCCGGGTGAAAAATCAAGTCTCCGTGTTTCAGGGAAACATATTTAAAATAGTCTCTCCAGATCAGTTCAAAAATCATCCAGTAGGTATCCTGATTCTTAACAACTTCTTTTTCGTACTGGCGCACCTGATGATATATCATTCGGGCAGAAAGGGATCCGTTGGCCAACCAGGGCGAAAACTTTGAGCTATAATCGGTTCCCACCAGGCCGTTACGTGTTTTCTTATAGTATCGGAGGCGGTTTTCCTCCCAGAAATAGGACTTAACTCTTTGCAGGCCTTCCGGGGTGCCTCCATGGAAAGGAAATGCCGAACGGGGGTCATTCGGTGGGGACTCGAGCCCGAGTTGCTGCAGCGTGGGGATTTCCCCTTCAGGCATGACCCATCCGGATGCCGGGCGTTTTTCGGGAACCGGAATGCACGCCCGCACGGCTGCGGTTTTTTCACAAGCCTTTCTAAAAGTTGTAAATACCCCGGGGATCTGAGAGAAGCCTGAAAAGGGGATATCCCGGGGATGGAAGAGAAACTGATCATAATGCCCAAATACCTTTGTGTTTCCAGGCAGGGCTTTGAGCAGGGATTGCGCCACGACCCTCTCATCCCGCGTCCATTCTTTTTGAGTGTGGATTTCAGTAACCCCAAAGCGTTTAACGAGGTTTGGAATGCTTTTTTCAGGGAAGTCCGTGAATATAAACAGGGGTATATTCAGGGTGCTCAGGGCTTGTTTCAGGGCTATGACGGTTTCCAGTAGAAACTGCGCCCTGAATTTTCCGGTGCGTGGAAAGCCATAAGCGTCATGTTCAAAATCCCGGGGATCAAAGCAGTATACGCCCACAACCCTTTCGCTCTGGCACGCCGCCGTCAAAGAGGCGTTGTCTTCCACGCGCAGGTCGTTGCGAAACCAGTGTAAAGCTGTTTTCAATGCTTCCGGGTGTTTGAGGTTAAAGGGGGACTTTGGGTTCCCTGAGACTTGTTTTTTGATCTCCGGCATTTTTGACTGCAATACCGAACGGAATCCCAATGGCGCTCCCATTTTTTACGCCAGCTAAAGGGCCGGCTGCAAACAGGACATATCTTTTGGGGAAGTGCGCTCTTAATATGCATAACGTTTAGCAAAAATACATAAAAGTTAAACATTAAGGGGAATGAGAAAGCGATCAACCTGAGTTTCAAATCGAGGGAGGCCGCCCATTTTTACTACCTTTGGGAACATATAATATTCAAAATGGGGCAGACCTCTAAAAATATTGCGATTGTAGGTTCAGGCTTGGTAGGGACGCTTCTGGCGGTCTACCTCCGGAAGCGAGGTCATAAGGTAACCGTCTTTGACAGGAGGCCCGATATTCGCACCATCGAGTTTTCAGGGCGTTCGATCAACCTGGCCATGAGTGATCGGGGCTGGAGGGCCCTGGACGGGGCAGGTATCGGCCCGGAAATCCGCAAGATGGGTATCCCGCTGAAGCAAAGGGCGATGCACGTCAATGGAAAGCCGGTCTACTATCAGAAATACGGAAAGGGTGGGGAGGCGATATGGTCGATATCCAGGGGAATCCTGAATCGAAAAATGATCGATCTGGCTGAGCAGGCCGGAACCGTTTTTAAGTTTAATGAAAAAGTATGGGATGTAGACCTGCCTACAGCTACCCTTTATACGGGGGAAACAGAAAAAGGGGTTTGGGAGTCCTATACCTTCGACCATGTTTTCGGTTGTGATGGTGCTTTTTCGCGGGTGCGCCATAAAATGCAAAGACGCAGTCGTTTTAACTATTCCCAGGATTTTATCGAGGTAGGTTATAAAGAATTGACCATTCCCCCAAATTCGGATGGCACTCATAAACTCGATAAGCATTCCTTTCACATCTGGCCCAGGGGGAGTTTTATGTTTATCGCAATGCCCAATTTGGATGGGAGTTTTACCTGTACGCTGTTTCTGCCCTTTGAAGGCCCCGTGTCTTTTGAACAGTTGCAATCCAGGCCGGATATCCGCACCTTTTTCACAGAGAATTTTCCCGATGTTACACCCGTAATCGACAATCTGTCAGAGGATTTTCTCAAAAATCCGACAAGTGCCCTGGTAACTATCAAATGTTATCCCTGGACGTACTGGGATAAGGTGGCCCTGGTAGGGGATGCGGCCCATGCGGTGGTCCCATTTTTCGGACAGGGGATGAATGCGGGGTTTGAAGATATTTCGCAATTGATGGCCCTGATGGATGACTTCGGTGACGACTGGGAGCGTATTTTCAGCAGGTATCAGGAATTGCGTAAGCCCAATGCAGACGCTATTGCGGAGCTGAGTTATCGAAACTTTGTGGAGATGAGCACCCGGACCGCTGACCCGGAATTTCTACTTCAAAAGAAAATAGAAAACCACTTTGCGGCCCAGTATCCGGACAAGTGGATTCCCGCCTATTCCAGGGTCACCTTTTCGGAACAACCGTATTCGGAAGCCCTTTCTATCGGAGATCGGCAGGAAGCCATCATGAAGGAGGTCATGAAGATGCCCCAGATTCAAACCCGTTGGGATCAACCCGAAGTAAGCCAGCGCATCCTGGAGCTGCTGGAAGATTCCTGAATCCCCGGATCGGTTTTTTGCCCTACCTGTACCTTGGACCCTATACGTGATAGCGACTGAACGAATCGGGGTAGCGTCATTGTTGCCCGTGCCCTTAGTTGGGAGTGCCCCGTGGTAAAGCGTGCCATTAGTTGAGCCTGCCCTTAGTTGAGTGTGCCCAAACCTACCTTTTGTAAAATCCAGATCAAAAAAAATCCCGGGCTTTGGCCGGGATTTTAAATTTTTGGAAGGAGTGGCTATTTAACTTTTGCGAAAATTTGCTCCATTTTCTTTTGCTCTTCCTCGGCCAGGGCCGGGTCGACCAGAATTCGTCCACTGTGCTCGTCTGAGATGATTTTTTTACGGGAAGCAATTTCTACCTGCACCTGCGGCGGAATGGTGAAAAAGGAACCTCCGGAGGCACCCCGTTCAACCGGGACGACCGCCAGGCCGTTTTTAACGCGGTGACGAATGCGTTTGTAGGCCGTCAGGAGGCGCTCTTCAATGATTTTTTCAAACTCAGCCGATTTCTTCATCAGGGCTTTTTCTTCCTTTTCTGTTTCGGCGAGGATCGCATCGAGTTCACCTTTTTTGTGTTTCAGGTGCGTCTCGCGTTCGGAGAGGTTTTCCTTTGTACCAGAAACCAGTTCTTTCTTCTGGTCAATCTGTACTTTGAATTCTTTAATGTGTTTCTCCGCCAGTTGAATTTCCAGTTCCTGGAATTCTACTTCTTTGGCAAGCGAATTGAATTCCCGGCTGTTCCGTACATTTTTTTGCTGCTCACTGTATTTCTTGATGAGCGCTTTTGAGTCCTCAATTAAGTTTTTCTTGGCCGAAATTTCATAATTGATGGTCTCCAGATCCGTTTTGAGCTTGTCGATACGGGTTTTGAGTCCCTGGACTTCGTCTTCGAGGTCCTGAACTTCCAGGGGCAATTCCCCACGGACGTTGCGGATTTCATCTACGCGGGAATCGATGAGTTGGAGATCGTACAGGGCCCGCAGCTTATCTTCTACCGTTACTTCAGTCTTTGTCGCCATAAATTAGAAATAGTTGATCGGATTGGTTTTGGTCTCCGATAAAGAGACTGCAAAATTAGGAATTTTTTCGCTAAGATATTCAGCCAGGAGGTTTTTTGTAAACTGCTCAGTTTCATAGTGTCCGATATCCGCGATAACCATTTTCCCTTCGGCCTTGTAGAATTCGTGGTATTTCACATCCCCTGTAATAAAAAAGTCTGCCCCCCGGGCCAGGGCCGCATCGATCCCGAAGGCGCCACTACCGCCGAGTACAGCCACTTTTTCAATCGGAGCTTGCAGGAGGGCAGAGTGCCGGATACACCCCGTACCAAAGGCCTCTTTAATGGATTTTAAAAACACCTTGGGATCCTGGGGCTCCGGGAGCCACCCGAGCATTCCCATCCCAATTCCTTTATAAGTATTGTCCAGGGTAGTCACTTCATAAGCCACTTCTTCATAGGGATGGTTGGTAAATAGTGCCTGGAGCACCGATTTCTCCCGATGTGCCTCAAAGGTAATATGGATCTGGGCCTCGGCTTCCAAATGTCTTTGACCCGGGGTCCCCAGGGTCGGGTTGGCCCCTGGTTCCGGCAAGAACCCCCCGGTGCCTTCGGCAGAAAAACTACACTGGCTGTAGTTTCCCAAATGCCCTGCCCCGGCCTCGAAAAGTTTTTCCAGCAGCGCATCCTGGGCGGCCAGGGGCACATAGGTCAGTAGTTTTTTAATTGAGCGCTTGGTTGGGATAAGGACCTCAGGGGACTGCAGGCCCAGGACCTCGCACATTTTCCCACTAACCCCTCCGGGTATATTATCCAGGGCGGTATGCATACTGTAGATGGCGATATGGTTTTCGATCGCTTTAGCGACAACCCTTTCCACATAGCTGGCTCCGGTAATTCTCTTTAACCCCTTGAATACAATGGGGTGAAAACTCACGATAAAATTGCAGTTTCGGGTGATGGCCTCCTCTACCACTGCCTCAAGGGTGTCGAGCGTTACCAGGATACCGGTAACCTCCATATCTGCGTTTCCGACCAACAACCCAACATTGTCAAAGTCTTCCGCCAATTGCAGGGGTGCCTTTTGCTCCAGGATATCAGTAATCGCTTTAACCGTCATGTCATTTGGGTTTAGGGTGCTCTCAAATATAAATAACTATTTTCGCTCTTATGAAGTGGTTGCGAAATCTGGGCCTGCCTTTTTCAGTTCTCTATGGCTGGATCGTCTGGTTGAGGAATAAGTTTTACGACTGGGGATGGTTCCCCTCCAGGAGCTATGAGGTACCCATTTTATGCATCGGAAACCTGAGTACCGGGGGAAGTGGGAAAACACCGATGGCAGAGTGGTTTCTTTCTAACCTGCTGCCGGAACGCAAAGTGGCGGTATTGAGCCGGGGTTACAAGAGGGAAACCAAAGGATTTCATTTGGTGAGCCCTGAAAGTACAGCGTCAGAGGTAGGCGATGAACCCCTGCAAATGGCCCGGAATTTTCCAAAAGCCGTCATCGCTGTGGATGCAGACCGTCAAAGGGGCATAGAGCAATTAATGGCCCTTAAAGCTCCGGAAATCATCCTGCTGGACGACGGGTTTCAACATCGCAGGGTAAGGCCGGCACAGGCTGTATTGCTTACCGCATACGATGAGCTCTATCCGGACGAAGCTTACCTGCCCGCCGGCAACCTCAGGGACCACCGCAGCCAGGCAAACCGGGCGGATTTAATCGTCGTAACCAAGTGCCCAAGTCCTTTATCCGAAGGGGATCGGAAGCGAATCCGAAGTAAACTGGCGTTGAGGGATGGGCAGGAACTGGCCTTTGCCTCACTTTGTTATCAGCAAATACGGGATCGTAAGGGTACACCGATCCCTGAAAAAACCCTGCAAAACGAGAAGTTTACCCTGGTGACAGGGATTGCCCGACCCCAACCCCTGATTGCTTACCTGAAAAAATCCGGGATCCGGTTCGAGCATTTAAAGTATTCAGACCATCATAAATTCTCGACCTCGGAGCTCAATGCTTTGAAACAAAGACAACCTATTTTAACTACGGAGAAAGATGCCGTACGTTTGGAAGGGGCTCTTGAAACGTTTTACGTGCTCCCCGTTCAGCATTGTTTTTCAGAAAAAGACCAGGGTGTGATGCAGGAGTTTCTCTCCAGGTTTTAGGTGGTCGTATTGCGTAAACGAGCCTGGGAGATATTTTCACCGATTTTGTCGTAGAAGAGTTCGGGTTTAAAAGGTTTGGTAACTACATCGTTACAACCCGCCGCGTAGAACTCCTCCAAACTGTCGTCCAGAGAAATGGCGGTAAGTGCAATGATGGGAATCTCAGAATTGAACTTCCGGATTTCCCGGGTCGCTTCCACACCGCTGATCCCGGGCATGTGTATATCCATCAAAATCCCGTCGTATGTATTGGTTTTCGCCAGTTCAATCGCCTGGGTTCCATCACTGGCAATATCACAGGTGATTTCTTTTTTGGCAAGCATTTTACGGGTAATTACCTGGTTGATTTTATTGTCCTCCACCACGAGTAAGTGCAGTTCGTCAAAATTGTAATCCACAGTAGCTTCCTCAAAAGGCAGCTCCTCGACCAGCTGGTCTTTACACTTCATTTTAAGCTCAAAATAGAAGGTACTCCCTTTCCCGAGCTCGCTTTCCAGATGAATGGTACTGTCAAAGAGTCCGAGCAAACTCTTCACGATCGTAAGACCCAGACCGGTTCCCCCGTATTCCCGGTTAATCTGTATGGATCCCTGTTCAAAGCTATCGAAGATAGTGGCCTGGCGCTCTTCTTCGATTCCTATTCCCGAGTCCCTTATTTCGAAATATACATGGGCGTATTCTCCTTCCCTCCTAAGCAGGCGGGCGATGACCTCTACCTGACCATCTTTGGTAAACTTAATGGCATTTCCCACCAGGTTCATAAAAATCTGAGATAATTTAACCGGATCGCTCAGCAGGTGGGAGGGAATCTGGGAGTCGTAGTCCAGGATCAGTTCGTCACGTTGCTCTTTCGCCGATTGCTGCAAGCCATTGATCACTTCATTGAGCACCTTATGCAGGTTACAGTCGATTTCCAAAGGCTCCAGTTTCTCGGCGTCAATCTTGTTGATCTGGAGGATATCATTGATAAAATTCAGAAGGTAGTCTCCTGAGAATTTCAGGGATTTTAAATGCTCCAACTGGTTCTTACGGGGTTTCTCTTCGATTAAAAGGTGTGTCAGTCCCGTAACCGCGTAGAGCGGGGTACGCAATTCATGGCTTACCGTGGAGAGAAAATTAGTTTTCGCCTCCATGGCCTGTACAGCTGCATCCCGGGCGAGTTGTAATTCCCGGTTTTTAGTCTGAAGCAGATCGTTCGTCTTGAGTTTAATCTGGTTGTTGCGGTACAGGGAAATCGCCAGCAGGGAAATTATCGTCAGAAAAGACGTTGTGAGGATTACTGTAATTTCAGAACGGCTTGCCGATTCGCTCAATTCCGAAATTTCCGCGCGCTGCCGGTCTACCTGCTCCAACAGGTTTTCATTCATCACTTCATTCAAGCGCATACTTTTTACCGAATCACTTTCAACAGAATACAGGGAATCCCGAAGGCTGAGCAGACTCAGAACGGCGGGGATGGCCTTGTCGTATTGCCCTGTTTCCTGATATAAGTCGACCAACATGCGATTACAGCGCTCGAATATCTTTGAGAACTCGTTGCTTTGTGCGAGGTTCAGTGCGTTTTCGGCATTGGTAATGGCACTTTCTATATTGCCCTCGGCGGTGTAAATATCGGCCAGGCCCATAAAAGCCCTCGCCCTGAGGTAGTCCTTTTCAAAAGGATCGGAGTTCTCCCGTACCGCATTAAAACGGGTAATAGCGCGATCGGTACTGTTAGGGAGCATGGTGTAGAATTCCCCTTCCGAGAGCGTAATCCGATTCAAAAGATTGCGGTTGTTGCTTTCAGTTTTGGCGTCGTTTAAACGATCCAGTGCGAGGTGGTTATTGCCTTCTTTAGAGGAGATTCTGCCCTGGATGTAGAGACTCGCCGCATTGCCGTAGAAATACTCCACAGTCTCGAGTTGTTCGATCATACGGTCGTAGTAGAACTGTGCCTCCGAAACCTTATCGAGATCCAGGTATATTTCCGAGTACATAAAATTACAACGGATAATCTGCTGTGTATTCTCCTTAGCTTCGGCGTGTTTGGTAGCCCTTTCCAGAGATTCCAGCGCCTCGACCATTCTGTCCTGATTTCGAAAGGAGCGCACCTCAGCCATCAGTGTGGTGAATTCCGGATCGGACATAAGCTCCTCTTGTGACATAAGCTCTTCCTGTGCCATGAGGGTGGCCGGGGGCCATACGAGGAGCAGGGCCCATATCGTAAAAATGAGATATGGAATACGCGGTTTCACAGATAGTTGTTTTCAGTCATCCATTTCACGGTATCGATGATGCGGCTGCTGTATCCGGTTTCGTTGTCATACCAGCCAATTACCTTAACCATATTCCCAATGACTGAAGTCATTTGAGAATCAAACGTACAGGAATAGCAACTATTGTTAATATCGATGGAAACGATCGGATCTTCGGTATACTGCAGCACTTCCTTGAATTCGTTTTGGGAAAACGCCTTAAAAGTAGCATTAATTTCCTCAATACTAGTGGGTTTAAGGACGTTGGCCGTAATGTCGGTAAGGGAGCCATTTGGAACGGGCACCCGTATGCCGCAGCCCCCGATAGCCGTAGCCAGATGTGGGAAAATTCGGGTGAGAGCCTTGGCGGCCCCTGTAGTGGTAGGGACTATGGATTGCCCGGCTGCACGGGCCCTTCTTAAATCCCTATGTGGGCGATCGTGCAAACTTTGGTCGGACGTATAGGAGTGTACAGTCGTGATATAGGCCTGTTGGATGCCGCAGAGTTTATCGAGAATCTCAATCATAGGGGCGGCATTGTGCGTGGTGCACGATGCATTGCTGAAAATAAGATCCTGTTTGCCCAGGGTTTTGTGGTTGATGCCATAAACCACCATGGGGATATCTTCTTCAGGAGGGGGCGCTGTAAGCATGACTTTAGGGGCCCCGGCTTTAAGATGCCCCCGAAGGCCCTCCCGGGTCTTGAACCTGCCCGTAGCTTCAATGACCAGATCCACTCCGGCATCCGCCCAGGGAATGTTTTCGGTATCTTTTCCACGGGAAAACCGCGTAGTGCCTTTGGGTGTAATAAGGGTGTTCCCCTCCACAGATACGGGATCGGGAAATATTCCGTGAATACTGTCGTACTTCAACAGATGCGCAAGCGTATCGATGTCGGCTACATCATTGATGGCCCCCACGTGTATATGGGGTTCCTCCCGGAGCAGTCTGAAAAGCGTACGCCCGATACGCCCGAATCCGTTAATTCCCAGGGTGATACTTTTCATATTCCTCAAGCAGGACAGCGTCTGTGCCCTTTAATCTATGTGTTTGTGGGCTTTGTAGGAAGAGCGCACCAACGCACCGCTCTCCACATGGCGGAAACCCATTTCCAAACCAGCCTCACGGTACTCATCAAATTCGTCAGGGGTGACAAATCGTTTGACAGGCAGGTGTTTTTTGGAGGGTTGCAAGTACTGACCTATAGTGACAATATCCACTCCGGCACCCCTTAAATCATCTAGGGTCTGAAGTACTTCTTCCCGGGTTTCCCCCAGTCCCAGCATGATCCCGGATTTTGTTCTTCGGGCACCCGATTCTTTAAGATACTTCAATACGCCAAGGCTACGGTCGTATTTTGCCTGTATACGCACCTCACGGGTCAGTCGGCGGACGGTTTCCATATTGTGGGAAATAACCTCAGGGCCAACCTCCAGAATCCGGTCCAGGTGTCTTTCCACTCCCTGGAAATCAGGGATAAGGGTCTCCAGGGTAGTCTCCGGGTTCATCCTGCGAATGGCCCTGACGGTTTCTGCCCAAAGGATAGAGCCCATATCTTTCAGGTCGTCCCGGTCCACAGAGGTGACCACTGCATGTTTGATCCCCATTATTTTTATAGAACGGGCCACTTTTTCGGGCTCTGCCCAATCCAGTTCTTCCGGCCGGCCGGTTTTAACTCCGCAAAAACCGCAGGAACGGGTACAGATATTACCCAGGATCATAAAAGTGGCCGTGCCTTCGCCCCAGCATTCGCCCATATTCGGACAGCTTCCGGAGGTACAGATGGTATGCAGGTTGTAAGTGTCAACCAGGTTTCTCAGCTGGGTGTATTTCTTACCCGTGGGTAGTTTTACCCGAAGCCATTTCGGCTTGCCTTTAGGAGGACTTACTGTCTCTGTCACCGTTGCGCTCATAGCTCAATTTTTAGCAAATATACAAACAAAAAAAGGGTTGAATACCCAGTGAGAACCCCTGCCATTTCCAGAGGTTTTGTGACACTGCTACCCGTTTCTCCTGCTCTGGGAGATGAGGGTGGCCAGCAATTTTTTTGCCCTGAGGAGTTTGATTTTGATATTGCCCAGGGGTTCATCCAGGGTTTCGGCAATTTCTGCATAACTCATTTCCTGGAAATACCGGAGTTCGATGACCTCCCGGTAGGCGGGTTTGAGTTTTCTGATATTCCGCAGGAGGGTTTTAAGATTCTGGTCGATAATTAACTGGTCTTCCGCACTTGGGCTTTCATCCAGAACCTTGGTCATGGCATCCCCGGAGTGATTTCCCCGATGCTCCAGCACATTGCGCTTGCGCTTGCGCAGTAAATCCACATGCAGGTTTTTTGAGATCGCAATCAACCAGGTCCCAAAGGCATAACGGGTGTCGTAGGTGTCGAGTTTGTCAAAGGCCCTCGCAAAAGTCTGTATGGAAATGTCTTCTGCGTCGTTTTCGTTTTGGGTTCTTTTAAGTTGAAACCCATAAACCTCTGTCCAAAACCGGTCCAGCAATTGACTGAATGCCTTTTGATCCCCCACACGGGCTTTGGCAATAGTCTCTAGTATGATATCTTCTTCCGGAGGCAAATAGCCGAATTTTAAGTAAGAGATAAAGGAATAGGCTTTCGGGGCATCAGGCCTGTAAATCCTGTTTGCAATCCTGTTCTGAGGGTAGCTTTCCACACATCCCGCAGGCTTCTCCTTCCTGATTGAGGAATGGGCTCTGGCTGGCACAGGTACCGGCGAATTTACCGTTCTTTTTAGACCAGATCTTTATAGTGATGCCGGCAAAGGCGAGGCCTAATAATCCAATAGTAAGTAAAACGAGTTTCATCCGGTAAATTTTGGGCAAAGATACAAAAAAGCCCCTTAAAAAAGAGGCCTTTCAATTTGTACACTCCCGAAATCAGTACTTGATATTCGCGACAATATTCTGGACGGAAGGCGTGTTGTTACCTCCTTTTGGCTCGATTGTAATATATCCGAGGGCTTTCTCACCATAGGGAAGCGCCATCAGTTTATCCTTATCCTCGATGTCCCTGAGGATGCCGAGGTTCACCATGGACCCATTGACCTCTGCCCACATCTGATAACACTGGTCTTCGGGGAGTTGGGGTAAGTTCCTAACGTTGATGTAGGATAATTTCTTTATGGGGTTTACATAGGCAATCGCCTTGAGATCCCGGGCTTTTTTATTGCCACTGACCATATATTTACGCGTTCCCGGGTTGTTGAGAACGATAAACTGGTTTCGTACATCTTCCAGCTGTTCTTTCATATCGGCCTCCAGAACGCGGATCTGATCTGTCACCATGGCATTTTCATGCTGCAGGTGCTGGTTCTGGTTCCAGAAGAAAACTGAGGAAGCGGCAAAGAAGAGGGTTGCTATACTGGCAGCTACAGCATACCGTATAAACCGTTTGCGGCCGGCCTGTTGGTTTCGGATACTCAGGGTGATCCGGTTTTTTAGCCCCTCAGGTGCCT
>CAZEQO010000032.1:17539-19636 GCA_964514365.1 uncultured Robiginitalea sp.
GGGCGTAAAGCCGTGCGAAGGTTTCCAGGTTGTCCTCCAGTTCCCGGTAAGCCTCCCGGATTTCCGGATACATCGCGATATAGCGTTCCACCTGGTGTTTTTCTTCAAGAGTAGTCTCACCGAGCAGGTATTTCTCCAGTAAGTCTGATTCCAGGAAATTGTGAATTTTTTCTTTCATAACCCTTGTAATAAATAAAACAATACAATAGAGGCAGCTCCGTAAATTTTTTTGAGTTCCCGAAGTCCGATTTTCAACCTGGATTTTACAGTTCCCAGAGGGATATCGAGTTCTTCACTGGCCTCCTGCTGAGTCATTCCTTCGAAAAAGAGTGCCTCCAGCACAATCTGGTATTTCAGTTCTATCTTATCGAGCTGCTTTCGCATGTCCATCAGCTCGGGCTGAATCCCTTCCACACCCAAATTATATACGTCTGAAACATCCATTTGGATTTCCTTATCGGACTTATTCCCTAAACTCCGCAATTTATCGATAGCGGTATTACGCGTGATGCGAAAGAGCCATGTAAAGAGTTTGGCCTTAGAGGCGTCATAGGTATGTGACTTATTCCAGATTTTGATAAAACTCTCCTGAACGACGTCCTGGGCGAGTTCCTCGTTCCGGACGACTTTAAAGGCTACCCCGTAAAGTGTATCCCCATAGTGTTCGTAGAGAAGCGAAATGGCCTTGTCATTGCTCTCTTTGAGCAATTCTACAATATGTTTTTCCAGCAGGGTGCTCATCAGTTGGGAAAGGCGCTAAAAAAGAAGATTAGGTTTTGACTGCTTTCCTTTGAATCATATATAGATTAACGCTAAGATAAAGATTAGATTGTTACTTGGGGCATACGCGTTTCCCCAATTTGAATGGAACTCCGCCGGCGGTAAGGAAAGGAACATCTGGCTCGAAGGGCCATTCCCGAAAGACATTTCAGATGGTAAAGCCTATGGGGGTGGAAAGGGCTGAGGTCCCTACAGGTGCCCCGGGAGCTGAAATCAAATGATATTTACCTCTGGAATCAGATCAATCCCATAAGTGCTACGGACTTTATCCTGTATGCTGTGTGCCAGATCGAGAAGCTCTTTTCCGCTTGCGCTCCCGTAATTGACCAGTACCAGGGCCTGCTTCTCGTGCACTCCTGCATCTCCTTTTCGATATCCCTTAAAGCCGCATTTTTCAATCAGCCAGCCAGCCGGAACTTTCGTCATTCCTTCATTCTGGGGATATCCAGGCAATTCTGGAAAACGTTTTTTGAGCGCTGTGTACTGCTCCGTACCGATCACGGGATTCTTAAAAAAACTCCCACTATTCCCGAGAACCGCAGGATCCGGCAGTTTACTCCGGCGGATTGCAATGACGGCCTGAGCTACATCCGGGGGTGTGGGTTCTGTAATCCCCATTTGGCTTAATTCGCTCTGAATGGCCCCGTAGGTTGTGGATAGTTTGTGATTTGTCCTGGTGAGTCTGAGCGCAATCGAAGTAATAATATACGCTCCTTTACCCTCCCGCTTAAAAAAAGAATCGCGGTAGCCGAAATTGCAGTCTTCAGCCGTAAATCGGCGGAGTCGTCCGGTTGACATTTCCAGGGCCTCACAGGCGTGAAAAACATCTTTGAGTTCAACCCCGTACGCCCCGATATTCTGTATGGGTGTCGTGCCGCATTTCCCGGGAATCAATGCCAGGTTTTCAAGGCCCCCCAGACCCATAGACAGGCTCCACATGACCAGTCCATGCCAGTTTTCACCTGCCATGGCCTGAACAATGGCCGTTTGTCCATCGTCCTGGAGGATTGTCTTGCCCTGAATATTCATATAAAGGACAAGGGCTTCTATAGGAGCCGTGAGCAGGAGGTTGCTCCCGCCGCTGAGTATAAAGAGTTTGGGGCGGTTTTCGAGTTGCAACACATTTTGTAAGTTGGCCAGGGATTTGATTTCCGCAAATTCCCGGGCCGGGAGGTCAATCCCAAAGGTATTGTATGGCTTTAATGAGATATTTTTTTGGATCTCCATCAGCCCGGGTATATTTCAAGGGCTTTTCCGAGAATCTGAACAGCCTTTTTTAGTTGTGCCTTTTCCAGGACATAGGCAATGCGCACTTCC
>CAZEQO010000032.1:19646-20587 GCA_964514365.1 uncultured Robiginitalea sp.
GGTACCTAAACCCGGGGTCGCATAGAATCCGGCTGCGGGTGCCACCATCACAGTCGCACCTTCCCATTGGAACTCTTCGAGTAACCACTGGGCGAAATGATCCGCATCCTCCACAGGCAATTCCACCATACAGTAAAAGGCTCCCTGGGGCCGTGCGATCCGAATCCCTTTTATTTTTGACAACTCTTCCAAAAGCAGGTCGCGTCTCGAGGTGTATTCCCGAATGACCTCCTCAAAATAAGAATCCGGCGTATCCAGGGCAGCCTCACTGGCTATTTGGGCAAGGGTGGGGGGGGAGAGCCGTGCCTGGGCAAATTTCAGGCATACCGCCATCAGGGCTGCATTTCTACTGACGATACAGCCGATGCGGGCCCCGCACATACTGTAGCGCTTGGAAACTGAATCCACCACTATGGCATGGGCTTCCATTCCGGGTTCCTGCAGAATGGAATAGTGTTCCTTGCCGTCGTATGCGAATTCCCTGTACACTTCATCCGCGATCAGAAAGAGATCGTGTTTTCGCACCAGTTCGGCGAGCTGCCGCACTTCTTCCCTGCTGTAGAGGTAGCCCGTGGGATTCCCGGGATTACATAGCAAAATGGCCCGGGTTCGGGGGGTGATATAGTCCTCAAAGGATTCTACGGGGGGAAGTGCAAAATTATCGGAAATATCCGAGGCCAATGGGATAACCTTCACCCCATTTGCCACTGAAAACCCATTGTAATTGGCGTAAAAAGGCTCTGGCACAATCACTTCATCTCCAGCATCCATACAAGCCATTAAACCAAATAAAAGTGCTTCTGACCCTCCTGTTGTAACCACTATATCGCTTGCTGTCAAATCAATATTATTCTTTTTATAATATTGAACTAATTTTTCTCTATAGCTAATATTTCCTTCTGATTTAATGTAAGCCAATACATTTTCACCATAATTTTGAA
>CAZEQO010000032.1:20597-22878 GCA_964514365.1 uncultured Robiginitalea sp.
ATACATCCCATGACAAAGGAAAGGGCCTCGGAACCTCCTGTGGTGATCAGGATTTGTTCCGGGGTGACCTCGATGTCGTGGCGGGTGTAGTATGCGGCAAGTTTTACCCTGTAACTTTCATTACCTTCACTTCTGCTGTATTCCAGAACTTCAATTGGCGCCTTGCGCACGGCGTCAAGAGCCCCTTTGGGTGTTTTGATATCGGGCTGGCCGATGTTCAGGTGAATCACTTCAACCCCTCTTTTTTTGGCCGCTTCAGCGAAGGGAACCAACTTGCGTATGGGCGAGGCCGGCATGGAAAGGCCTTTTTTGGATAGAGCGGGCATAGGTATGGAAAGTTTAAAGACAAAAATGAGAAATCCCTTTGGAGTAAACAACACAAAATAATCCCCGGGGCGACTATCTTATGTGAAGAACCACAGGTGAAAGGAATGTTAAATTAAATCTGGGTATTGTTTTTTTGTCTAACTTATAGCTATACGAATCTAGTTATGAGGTCTTTGCGGGGTTATGTTTTTTGGGTTTTCGTGGGGTTTTTATTCGCCTCAGGGCCCGTTACGGCCCAACACTACCTGCTCCCTTCAGGCAAAGACCGCACCGATCGTATTCGCTTTGAACTGATTAACAACCTGGTGATCATACCCATGGAGGTCAATGGGGCCTCCCTGAATTTTATCCTGGATTCGGGAGTGAGTAAGCCCATACTTTTTAACCTGACCGGGCAGGACTCCATCGAGCTGCGAGAGGTCTCCCCAATTACCATCCGCGGTCTGGGAGAGGGGGAACCCGTGGAAGCCCTTCGGTCTTTGGGCAATACCTTTAGCGTGCAGTCCCTTAAAAATCTAAGTCAGGAACTCTATGTGGTTTTGGATAAAGAGATGAATTTTTCTTCCAGCCTCGGAATTCCGGTGCACGGCATCATCGGTTATGATCTCTTCAGGGATTATGTCGTTGAAATCAATTACAGCAGGCAATTTTTGCGTTTTCACAATCCGGAGACCTATACCCGGAAAATTCGTCGGGATGAGGTTACACTCCCGCTTACCTTAGCGGAAAACAAAGCTTATCTGCACGGTTCCGTGGTGGTCAATAACGAGGATGAGATTTCCGTAAAACTCCTCATGGATACAGGGAGTAGTGATGCCCTTTGGCTCTTCCCGGATGCTGAAAAGGGATTGACTGTGCCGGATAAACACTACGAAGACTACCTTGGTAAAGGCCTGAGTGGTACCATTTATGGCAAGCGAACCAAAATACAGCAGGTGCGCCTGGGAGACTTTGTCCTTCAGGATGCCAAAGCGGCCTTCCCCCAAATGGAGTCTTTCAGACTTGCCACGAATTTAGGCGATCGCAATGGCAGCGCGGGGGGAGAGCTACTAAAGCGATTTAATATGATTGTCGATTATCCCGGACACCGCATAACCCTTTCAAAAAATGCCTTGTTCAATAAGCCCTTTCAATTCAATTTGGCCGGGATAGAACTGGAGCATGCAGGGATTCGATATATCGCTGAGCGCATCGCGGATTCCAATGGTTTTGTCCAGAGTGATGACAATTCTTTTGGCAGTGTGCAGATTATGGTGGGTTCCCAGACCCGCCTAAGCCTGGTCCCGGAGATTGTGGTTTCGGCCATCCGGGCAGGAAGCCCTGCTGAGGAGGTTGGCCTGAGAACGGGAGATGTGATCCTGGCTGTGAATGGCAAACCTGTCCACCGGTATAAATTGCAAGAGGTCATGGAAATGATCAATAGTAAAAAGGGCCGGTCTATTCGAGTCCTGATCGAGCGGTACAATCAGGATTTATTATTCTCCTTTGTCGTACGGGACTTATTTGAGGAATAAAAAAACCCCGCGGTTAGGCGGGGTTTGCATTCTTTCGTTTGACCTGTATTTTACTTTCCGTTTGCAGCTTTTACAGTTCCCTTAATCTTAAGGATTTTTGTGGGTGTATCTGCATTGGAGAGCACTGTGATCGCCTTTCGGATCGGACCAGGGCGATTGGTGTCGTATTTTACCTGGATCTCCCCACTTTCCCCGGGCATAATAGGCCCTTCCGGTTTCTTGGGAATCGTGCATCCGCAACTCGAGCTCACTTTGCTGATAATCAAAGGCGCGGTTCCGGTATTCTTAAATTCAAATACCCGTACCCCGTCACTTCCTTTTTCAATTTCTCCATAATCCACTGTATCAGAAGTGAATTCGATTTTGGCTACTTTTTCCTGGGCCTGGACCCCTAGGGTCATCAGGCTGATAAACAGCACAATTGCCAGATTTTTCATAGT
>CAZEQO010000033.1:0-2593 GCA_964514365.1 uncultured Robiginitalea sp.
GATTTATGCCTACAATTTTTTAAAAGCCAACCCGGGCAAGCGGGCCGCCGTTATCGCCGTGGAAAGTCCGGCGGCCACTTTTCAGTATACCGACCACTCGATGGCCAATATCATCAGTGCCGCCATATTCGGCGATGGTGCGTCCTGTGTGTTGATGAGTTCAGAACCGGAAACGGAGGGCCCCAGGATTCTCGAAGAAGGCATGTACCACTTCCCGGACACCACGCATTTAATGGGTTTTGACCTTACCAATTCAGGCTTAAAGATGATATTGGATCCGGCTGTACCTGAAACGATTTCAGACCACTTCTATCCGATGCTGGGGCCTTTCCTGGCGAAGCAGGACAAAGAGCTTTCAGATTTGAAACATCTTATATTCCATCCCGGTGGAAGAAAAATCGTCCAGACCGTTTCAGAACTCTTTAAGGGGCAGGAGGCGAATCTGGATGACACGCGGGAGGTGCTACGGTGTTTTGGCAATATGAGTAGTGCGACTGTGCTCTATGTCCTGGAGCGTTTTTTGGAGCGGGATATCCCCCCGGGAGAACTGGGTCTTCTCCTAAGTTTTGGTCCTGGCTTTACGGCCCAGCGCATTCTTTTAGAGTTTTAATTCAATGATGGAAGATCTCCCGCATACCAAAGATTTTGCAGTAGTTCTCGGAGGGAGTCAGGGCCTGGGGCTGGCGACAGTGCGGAAATTGCTCGTTGAAGGCATCCCGGTTATCGCTGTCCACCGGGATATGCGAAAGGATATGAAGCAAATAGCTGTGGAATTTGATTCCCTCTCCGGGGGGAGCACCCCTTTTTACAGCATCCATAAAGACGCGATAAAGGAAAAGGGACAGGTGGAAATACTCCGGGAAATCAAAAAGATCCTGGGGCAGGATGCTAAAGTCCGGCTGCTGGTGCACAGTATTGCAAAAGGAAATTTAAAACCCATGACCTCCGATTCCCAGGTACCCACCCTCTCGGGAGAGGATTTTGTATTAACCGGGGAAGCCATGGCTTACAATATGTACCGCTGGGTGAAACTGCTCTTTAGGGAAGGGCTTTTTGCTTCTAACCCCAGCCTAATCGCCTTTACCAGTGAAGGCAGCAGTAGGGTGATTCCAGGATATGGAGCAGTAGCCGCAGCCAAGGCCACCCTGGAGGCAATCATCAGGCAGCTCGCTGTGGAATTTGCACCTCGGGGCCTGCGCGCCAATGGCCTTCAAGCCGGGGTGACCCCAACCGATTCGATGAAACGTATCCCGGGGAGTGCGGAAATACTGGAGCGTACAGCTCAGAGAAACCCCTCTGGAAGACTGACAAGGCCTGAGGATATTGCGGATGTTGTATATCTCCTGAGCCGCCCTGAAGCGGCATGGATCAATGGTGCCATCATAAAAGTAGACGGAGGGGAAAGTTTGTGTTGAGTATGAAGAAAGAATTCACCGAAATCCTGGATCAATTGCCTTACGGCCCTCCATTTCGCTTTGTGGATGGCCTGACACGACTGACCCCGGAGGCAATAGAGGGATTTTACACCTTTCATGCAGAGAGTGAGTTTTACAAAGGCCATTTTAAGGACTTTCCCGTAACCCCCGGAGTGCTTTTGACCGAATGCTGTGCCCAGATAGGCCTGGTTTGTCTGGGGATTTACCTCTCCCGGTCCATGGGAGAAGTCCTACCCGAAGGTGCTGCCGTGGCTATGTCAGAATCCGAGATGGAATTTTTAAAACCGGTCTATCCCGGGGAACGCGTCCGGGTCCGGGGTCAAAAGGTCTATTTCCGGTTTCAAAAACTCAAAGCAAAAGTCTTTCTTTATAAAGGCAACGGCGAACTCGCTTGCCGCGGACAGATCGCGGGAATCATTAAATCTGCAGACCGATGAAACGCAGGGTGGTCATTACGGGAATGGGAATCTGCGCTCCAAATGCGATAGGACTTCCAGCTTTCAGGGAAGCGATGTTTCAGGGAACATCAGGTTTACGGCACCTACCCGAACTGCAAGCTTTGGGCTTCAGATGCCAGGTGGGGGGTGTTCCTAAAATTTCAGAAAATATTTTAAATGAATACTTTAGTAAATTAGAACTAAGAGACTTATTATCAACAGGTCTTATATATGGAACTATTGCAGGAATGGAGGCCTGGAAACAGGCCGGATTAGCGGCGGCGGACGCGGAGAATCCGCACTGGGATTCAGGTATTATTTTTGGCACCAGTATACTTGGGGTCGACAAGTTCAGGGAGTCCATTTTAAAAATAGACCAGGGAAATGTCCGCAGATTGGGAAGCACTGCGGTTCCTCAGACAATGGCGAGTGGAATTAGCGCATTTCTTGCTGGTAAAATCGGATGTGGGAATCAGGTCAGTAGCAATTCTTCAGCTTGCAGCACGGGTACGGAAGCCATTCTTATGGCATTTGAGAGAATCCAAAATGGACTGGCGGATCGGATGTTGGCCGGGAGCTGCAGCGATAGTGGACCATATGTTTGGGGTGGCTTTGACGCCATGCGCGTTGTGCCCTCCGGATACAATGAGCAACCTGAACGGGCAAGCAGGCCCATGGCGGAGTCGGCAGCCGGTTTTGTTCCTTCGAGTGGTGCAGGTG
>CAZEQO010000033.1:2603-5166 GCA_964514365.1 uncultured Robiginitalea sp.
CCTTGAAACCGCCCTTGAACGGAAAGCACATATCCATGCGGAGGTCCTTGGAGGCGCTGTAAATTGTGGCGGACAGCGCAGCGGAGGATCTATGACGGCCTCCAACGGTAGAGCCGTTCAGCGCTGTATCAGGGAAGCCCTTCGCACCACAGGTTTGAAAGGGGCGCATATTGATGTTATCAACGGGCACCTTACCGCGACTTCACGGGATGCTGAGGAGGTTTTTAACTGGTCTGAGGCCCTGGGGAGAAGTGGGGACGATTTTCCTTTTATCAACTCATTTAAGGATGTGCTGGGTCATGGTTTATCGGCTTCCGGAAGTATGGAATGTGTCGCGGCAATACTTCAATTTGAAGCTGGCCAGGTGATCGGAAACCGAAATGCTGCCGATCTGCATCCGGAAATCAGTCAACTTATTGCCCCCTCCACGGTTCCTCTTGAAAATACAGCGGTTTCGCCCGAGATCATCGCAAAAGCAAGTCTGGGCTTCGGGGATGTCAACGCTTGTATTATCTTTAAGCGCTATGATTAGATGCCTATGAAAAATACTGATTCGTACAAAGAACTTCTTGAGATCATCGGCCCATATCTTCCTGAAGATATCGATCGGGCCACCATTGATAAAAGCAGTCACCTGCTCAATGAACTGAATATTAATTCAGCCCACCTGGTGGATATCGTATTGGATCTGGAAGATCAATACGACATCCTGCTGGAAGACGAGGACATGCAAAAAATGCAGACTGTGGGAGACGCCCTGGAGATCATTAGCCTTAAAACCAGGGGGAAGGACGGGTAGTATTATTGCAACCGCATGAATGCCTTACACTTTTGGATTTTACTCCAAAAAAGTTCGTCTTAAACCGGTTTTCGGGATAGTGTTGGCGTCAACCTGGGGGTTCAGGCCCTATGCTTCATTTTGTCCTTGCGTTTGCGCAACTGACGCTCCAAATCGTCTACGGTCTCGGTGATCGAGACTTCAAAGGTCCCATTGCTGGACTCTGCGAAGATCAGGGGGCCGGGCAGACTCAGGCGAATCTTACAAATCATCCCGGTCTCAGGGCTGGCGGTATTCTCTTTCTTAAACAGGACCTCTGCACGAATGAGAAAGTCGTATTTGTCAAAAAGTTTTTGGAGTCTTTTGGCGGTTAATATCTCCAGCCGGTCGCTGGCCTTTACCGCATCGTATTGAAAGTTGATATCCATGCACTTTTATTTTTGGAAATTTACTGAGTGTTACCCCAATTTCCAAATTTAACCCCGCCTTATATATGACTTAAATCAGTTTAGAATTCCGAGTTCTTGTTAAATAATTGATATCATTTGCCTTTCAACCCATTTCGGCCCTTGAAAGGCGCCGTAAAATTGTAATTTTAAAGTACACGTCTAATTTTAATAGCATGACCGCCAATACATTTCCACAAAATCCGTCAGATGGCCTTCCTGTCAGGGTACAACTCGATCGGCTGCGGCATTTGGGAGGTCAACTTAAAGTTTTTTTGGGGCATTATAACCAGGAACCCCAAACCCAGGATCAATTTGTACAACGGGAGATGCTCCGGGCCCGATTGCAGACTCTGGAAAAACGATGTCTTGCCTTCCGAAATTTCAGGGATAATGAACAGCGCATTCGGGATAAATCCCGGGAAGATCTCAACCAACTTATCCGCGATTTCAGGATGCTTGAAATCCAGGTAAAGACTTTTATGCAACGACAGTAAAACCTCTAACTAGACTTCTTCCGAGGGCTTGTCCGTTTTTTCAGGAATGTACAGGGAAGCGAGAATCCCACCAACCAGGGCGAGAACAATGACCGAAAGTGACACCCATTCCGGCAGATGCACATAGTGGGAGAGGAGCATTTTAATCCCTACAAAGGCGAGAATGACCACGAGGCTGTAATTGATAAAACGAAACTTAGTAAGCATCCTGGAAATCAGAAAATACATGGAGCGCAGTCCCAGGATGGCCAGAATATTCGAGCTAAATACAATAAAAGGGTCTGCCGTGATGGCAAGGATGGCGGGGATACTATCCAGCGCAAAAAGGATGTCCGTAAGCTCAATGATGATCAGGGCAACGAATAGGGGCGTAGCTGCCCGAATCCCAAGCCGGTTGATAAAAAAATGATTGCCATCCATACTTGAGGTAATCGGAAAAACTTTGGAAATCTGCCGGAAAACCACGGATTCCTTGGGGTTGAATTCATGGGAATCTGCTTTGAGCATCTTAAACGCGGTATAGAGCAAAAAAACCCCAAAGACATATATAATCCAGTCGATCTTATTGATCAGGGCTACCCCAAAAAGGATCATTAAGGCCCGAAAGACGATGGCACCCAGGATTCCCCAAAACAGCACCCGGTGCTGGTAGATCGCTGGAATGGCAAAAGAGGAGAAGATCACGGCAATTACAAAAACATTGTCAATACTGAGGGACAATTCAATCAAATACCCGGTAATATATTTTAACACGGCCGTGCCAGGCGTAAGGTCTGTCGGATTATCCACGAGGTTCTCTGAAAAGAGCCAGTAAATCACCCCACTGAAACTCAGGGCCACTG
>CAZEQO010000033.1:5176-19339 GCA_964514365.1 uncultured Robiginitalea sp.
TCATTTTTATTAAAGACACCCAGGTCGAGTGCCAGAAAAATAATGATGCAAATGATAAAGATGATCCAGATCCACATGGACGCTAAGTAGTTTTTGTAAATATAAGAATCGAATCGTATGGTTAAGAAAAGGAGCCCGTTTAAATCCCGGGAATACTTCTATCATCTTCAGGCCATCCGCGCCCCGGGCCTGTATTGACTGAAGGCGAACAACAGGAGGGCCAGCAGGCCGCAAACCAGAAAGCCCGTAAATAAGGGTATTACTGTATCGGTGAGAAAACTTCCGATCCATGCACTGAGCCCCACAGAAATAATTGTGGCCAAAAACCCGGTGATGGCGGCACCCAGGCCCGCAATATGGCCCAGGGGTTCCATAGCCATAGCGCGGAGATTGCCAAAAAGAAATCCGATGGCAAAAAACTGCAGGCATAAAAACAGCATTAAAACAGGTATGGAGGGGTTGTCCTGCCCATAGAAGAGCAAAAGGTAAAATCCGGCAATGAAAGTAAATGCCAGCAGGGAGGCCCCAATGAGCCGGTACATTCCGTATTTGATCACGAGAGAACCGTTGACAAGGGTGGCCCCTCCAATAGTGACCGCAAGAGCTGCAAAGAGATACGGAAACAGATCTTCAACCCCGTATTGGATTTCAAAGATGACCTGTGTAGTGCTCAGATAGACCAGAAACGATCCGGTAATCAATCCCCAGATCAGGGTAAAAATAACCGTGCGCCGGTACTGGAACACTTCTTTGAAGCCGGACAATAGAATAATAGGCCGGAATGTTTTGCGATTGCGAAGGGGAAGTGTTTCCGGTTGCCTCAACCAGAACCAAATGCCTACGGCTATCCCGAAAACTACCTGAAAATGAAATATGGCTTTCCAACCGAAAGTATCGAGAATGGTTTTTCCAAGGGCTGGGGCCACTACGGGTATCAGGATAAAAATAGCGGTTACAAAAGACATGATGCGAGCCATAAAGTCTCCGCTGAATTTATCGCGTATCATGGCAATACTCACGGTGCGTGGTGCGGAAAGAGCCGCTCCCTGAAGGTACCGCCCGAAAATCATCCAACCCAGGCTTCCCGAATTCACGCAGAGTATACTGGCCGCCACAAACAAAGCGAAACCTATATATACTACGGGCTTGCGACCAATACTGTCGGAAATCGGGCCAAACAGCAAGGGGCCTGTGCCCACACCCAAGAAGAATATGGAGACGAGCCATTGATTTTTAACCGGGTCTGTATTACCAACAGCTTGTCCTATTATATCCAGGGCCGGGAGTAGTGCGTCCAGGGATAGGGCCACAGAAGCCATTAAAGCGGCCATGAGTGTAATAAACTCGAGTTGGTTCTGTGGCTTTTTTTCCATCGGGCAAAGGTACACGCTTTACCCTAAGGGGATGAAGGAGAAAGAAACATATATCGTATCTTTATTCACAAGAGACAGAGCTATGAAAATACGAATCGAAGACAATTCCGTGCGCTACAGACTGCGTCGTTCAGAGGTTGATCTACTCGCTGATAAAGGCAGTCTATGGGCCTCGACCAACTTTCCTGAAGGTGTATTCAGTTATGGCCTGGAAGCCGCAGACGGCCTGACTGAATTACAGGCGATGTACGAGAAAGGGAAAATCAGCGTACGGATTCCGAAGCAGTGGGTTAAGACCTGGCCCGGGTCCCCGCAAATTGGTTTCGAAACGGATTTGACATGGAATGGGGCTACCCTGCACCTGTTGATTGAAAAGGATTTTGTGTGCCTGGACAGGGATATAGCTTCCCAGACGGACCAGTATCCGAATCCGAAGGCCTGAAGCAAACTACCGGTCAAAGTGGTAGCGATAAATGATTCGCACCCCAAAAATAAACCCATCTTCAACGCTTTGGTTTAAAGTTGTTCGGCTGTCGTTAAAGAAAATGTTGGCTATGGAAACCCCTGCCGTATCGTCGGCATCGTATACCCTGTAGGTCCGGAAAAAGGAGTATCCGGCCCGAACTGCCAGCAGGAGGGAAGGGGTGAGGTCAAAACGGAGATAGGCCTGGAGGTCGTTTGAAATCCGCTGTACATAGGAAGATCCAAATTGAGGAGATTGCAAATCGTGGGAGGAGCCCAGGCCGTCAAAATACAGGCCTGCCCGAAGATGATCTGTCAGCCTGTAATTGACATCTCCCCGGGACGGGAGAAAAAGACGTACTTCATACCGGCTGTCGGGACTTTGGTAATAAAAACTCAATAGGGGCACCAACATCCAGCCAAAGGATTCTTTGCTCGCATATACTCCAAAACCATAACTCGAATGCGGGGATTTGTTTTTTTCAAAAAGCTGCAGGGTAGCGATTTGAACTCCCGCCCGGGATTCCTGAAATGCCGTTGAGAGCCTTGGTAAGAGGTAGTGCGTTCCACTCCAGGCATTCCCATAGTCCAATCGCAACCCGATATGTAAGGCAGCGGAATAAAGCGTTGTGGCCTCAGGGCTTGCAGGGTCGAGGTTGAGTCGATTGACGGTCATATTGACTCCGGGCAGCAGAATCGGGCCACCTTCGATGGGAAAGGGGAGACTTACGCTGATATCTGCATGCTGTATGGCGGTTGTGGCATCGGAGATTTCATAATTTGAGGGAGGACTGTAATTGTATGAAGCGGTAATGAGGTCTACATAGGATTGCGCGCGGATTTGAAGACTCCCAAAAAGGAGTAGGGCTCCTAAAAAAAACAATTTTAACACCCGGGTCATTTTTAGAAAGATAATCTAAAATGTTGATATTTAGATGTTTTGATCAATAATAGCGCGTTCAACAAAATCCGGATATGTTGTAACAACCTTTCCGGATTTACGTCCAATTATTAAAACGAACCATCATGTTACCATCCGGAAAGACCACATATAAGTCCATCAAGCTCTTGCTGATATATTGTTTGCTAATCCTGGGACCTTATTTGCAGGCACAGGAATTGACTTCGGAGCAATGGCAACAAGACCTGGATTACCTTCAAAAAACCATCCACGACGAATATGCATTTCTCTTTAAAAAGATCAGTGCGTCAGAATTTGATGAAAAAGCAGCTCTCTTAAGAGCGGCAATTCCCAAACTGGAAGACCATGAGGTGATGGTAGGCTTAGCTCGTTTGATAGCTTCCTTTGAATATGGGCACACCGTATTGGGGTACTGGGAAGGGAAGATCCCCTTGCATGAATTGCCCATAGTACTCTATCAATACGACGACGGAATCTTTATTCAGGGAGTACACAGGGATTATGCAGACCTCGCCGGAGCCCGATTGCTGGAGATAGAGGGGATGCCGGTTGAACGCGTTCTGCAACTTATGAGGCCGGTAGTCCCTGCAGAGAATGAGATGTTTGTAAAGGCCTATGGTATACATTACCTTACCTTTCCCGAGTTCCTGCACGCCCAGAAAATCCTACCGGAGAACAAGCTGGATATCACCCTTACCCTGGAAAAAGATGGGAAGGTTCTCCGCGAAACCCTTTCTGCGGTGCCCGCTGAGCGTTTTCCAAGGCGATATGGGATGGTTGTTCCGGGGGAGGACTGGGTCGAGTCCCGGGATACTACCCGAAGCCCATTGTACCTCAGGCAACTGGACCGAATCTCTTATTATGAATATCTGCCTGAAGAAAAGGCCCTATACGTCCGCCAGAGCCAGATTATGGATGATGAAAAAGCGGATATCCCGACCTTTTTCAATGAGGTTTTTGAATTTGTCGAACAAAATGATGTCGACAAACTCATACTAGACCTGCGCCTTAATGGGGGTGGAAACAACTACA
The DNA here is from genome assembly GCA_964514365.1 of uncultured Robiginitalea sp. GTDB lineage: Bacteria > Bacteroidota > Bacteroidia > Flavobacteriales > Flavobacteriaceae > Robiginitalea. The sequence continues at coordinate 8,966 of CAZEQO010000033.1, forward strand.
AGAATAAGCCCATTGTAACCGGGGTCATTCGAACGGAAAAGATCAATAAACCGGGAAAATTCATGGTCATTATAGGAAGGCGTACGTTTTCGGCCTGTCAAAACCTGGTCAATGAACTCAGTTCCTATACAAACGCCGTATTCGTGGGGGAACCCACAGCCGAGAATATCAACTTCTACGGTGACAACAGGCCGGTAGCCCTGCCAAACAGTGGTCTGAATGCCTATATTTCCTTTGCTTGGTGGCAGGACAAACCCCAGTGGGAGAATGGCCCCTGGCTCGCGCCCCACCTGGCTGCCGGGATGACCTTTGAACAATACCGCACCAATCAGGATCCGGCTCTGGAGGCGGCCCTGGCTTTTTCAGATTCAACGTTTATCCTCAATCCCATGGATCACCTGACAGAGTTGTTTACCTCCGGGAAGGTAGATCAGGTAAAACCTACAGCTGCCCGAATGATTTCCGACCCTAATTACGCATTTTACGACTTTCAACAAGCATTTGATAAGACAGCATATAACTTACTAAAAGGCAGTCGTTTAGATGAATCATATTTTGTCTTTTCCATGAATGCTGAATTCTTTCCCGAACGGGCCGGGGTTTGGAACGGAATGGGGGCCATTTACGCGAAGCAGGGAGAACTGGAAAAGGCTCGGGAGGCCTATCAAAAAGCCCTGGCATTAGATCCCGAAGGCCAGGAGGGAGAAGAGGCCCGAAGAAGACTTGCGCGGTTATAAGGGTCAATTTTTCGGGTATTCCATCTATTCAGAGGCAAAATAATTTCGTATCTTTTTGTTTCTTCTTCTAACACCAAAATTATGAATATCCCGAATCGACATAGCGTTTTTTTATTGGGTTATTTACTCCTGCTTTTGTCTTTTACTGCCTGTAAATCTGCCGTCGCACCTTTAACTGCCGGAGAGCAGGCTGGACTGGACCGGATCGTTACCGAAAGGAATTTCACGATGATTGCCCTGTGGGCAGAACCGACGCCGGATGCGGGTATTAATGCCGTCGCAAATGCCGGTTTATTTCCTCCGGGTAGCAGCCCAAGTCGTATTAACCTGGTCGAGAATTCGAATTATTTTAAGATGAGGGGGGATTCTGTTTTTATTCAATTGCCGTATTACGGAGCTCGGCAGGTAGTTAAAGCTTACGGGCAGGCCGATGGGATAAACTATATAGGCCTGGCCAATGACCTGAAAATAAACCGGAATACAGATCGAAATTATTACGATATTGATTTTACCGCAAGGGACCGGAGTGAGACCTTCGTGTGTAATTTACGAATATACGGGGGAAAACGTGGTCTGCTGACCGTCCAGAGCAACCAACGAAATCAGATTCGTTATGACGGAAATATCACTGTCGAAAATCAAGAATAATTTTCTGCTCGAATCCGATACCTTGAAAGTCAGTACAAAAGCGATATCCTAATAAAGAAGAATGGAGTGGAGTTCTTGGCAACCCACAATAATCCTATTTGACATAATATAAATTATGGTTCAAATACAACAATTCCCGTAATACAAAGTATTTGACATAAAATCAGTTCTGGACTGCTAAGGACAGAACGGCCGCGATTTTATGTCAAGGGAATTGTGAAATCATTACAGATATTTATAACCGGGGAATTACATAATCTTTTAAGGTTCAAACAAAGCTATTCCCGTAATACAAAGTATTTGATCATAAAATCAGTTATGGCCTCACAAGGGCATAACGTTAGCGATTTTATGTCAAGGGAATCGCGTAATCCATTATGGTTCAATCATAACAATTCCCGTAATACAAAGTATTTGACATAGAATCAGTTATAGGCACTGTTTTGTAACAAATCCATTTTAATATCTTCTTCAAAGTAGAACTGAATGACTCACGTTATTAGAAAAGATATTTCATGAAAGACTTACTCATTATTCTGGCTTTAATTGGAACCACAACTTCAATGCTTTATGCACAGGAAAAAGAAAAATATTCGGTACAAGAAATAAAAAGTGACTTCCAGTACTTATACAAAACGCTTGAAAAATCAAATTATAATTTATATGCATATACCGAAAAAGAAAAAATGGATAGTGTGTATAAAGAAATCGAAGGCTCGATTACGGACTCTCTGACATCATTAGAAGTCTTCAGGCTTTTCCAGCCATTTGTGGCCTCAGTAAAAATGTCACATTGTTTCTTATTGTATCCTTCGAAAGAATATTTTGGTTCATACCTTGAGCAGGGAGGCACTGTATTTCCCTTAAACTTATACTTTTCGCAAGGCAAGGTATTTGTAAAAAATAACTTCTCTGAAAATAATCTGATCAGTATTAACGATGAGATATTAGCGCTTAATAATCAGCCGATTAATGAGTTTATGGCAGAACTGTATAGTAATATTTCCGGACCCTCTAATTATTTTAAAGCGTCGCATATTGAACAGAGGTTATTTGCCCGAATATACTGGTACTTTTACGGTGAATGCAAAGCGTTCAAGTTACAGATTAAGAAAAAAAACGGTGAAGAATCTGAGCTTGTATTAAATGCAATTCCAGGAAAGGAATTTGAAGAAAAAAACGGACAGCAAAAGTCAAATATGAGACATAACCGGGAATTTCATATCTACGATGATAATACCGCTTATTTGCGCCCCGGTGGGTTTATTAATATTAATGTTCCTTTTGACCCGGAAGATCCTGCAACTTTCGATAATACTGAATTCAGTCAGTTTATTGATTCAGCATTTGTTGAGTTTTCTAAAAAAGAATCAAAAAATCTTATCCTCGATTTGAGATACAATATGGGTGGCGACAATTCATTTAGTAATTATTTGATCGCATATTTTGCAGATAAGCCATTTAGTATTTCTTCGAAATTTAGCATGAAAACAAGTCAAATGACCAAAGACTTTTGGAAGGAAATTGATATTCCCGAACATCAAGCCGTAAAGGAGCAAATTATGTCTCATGAAAATGGGACGTATTTTGATGTTTTTATTCCTAAAACCACACCTCACAAGGAGTCTAAAAGATTCAATGGAGAGGTATTTGCACTCATCAATCGATATTCATATTCAAATACTTCAAGTGTCGCGGCAATTATTCAAGATTATGATTTTGGAATTATTATTGGAGAGGAAACTGCGGAAGAACAATCTTCATACGCCGCGTTTCATTTTTTCAACTTACCTAAAACTCAGTGGCCTGTAGCATACCCCAAAGCATATTTTATACGACCCAATGGCGATTCTGCCCCAAGAGGTGTTGTTCCAGATTATGTCGTACATGAAGACATCTTTTCCGATAAAGATGAAGTTTTAGAATATGCACTGAAAACAATTGCGGATAAGGAGAAGACAAGCAACGGTGGGCATACTCAAGGCCATTAGCGGTTGTGATAAAACAGTAGCCCTGGACAATCAGTCAGGGTTGGGAACCTGGTTTTTACCGGTTTTTTTCATCCTGACTCTTGGAACTAGGGTCTACTTCTTATCCAGGGTAATGAAAAGAGGTTGACAAACTGCCGACAAGAAATAGTAAATCGTGCCTAGTTTTTCATAAAACTTTAATTGGCAACACTTCAATAATTACTTTAAGACATCCCCCTTACCGCATCCATAAATTATCGTACCTTTTAATTGTCAAAATACCAACCCGCCATTTCCATGGATGCACAGGCCAATGCACCTAAAAAATTTGGAACCTTCGGAGGGGTCTTCACCCCCACCTTGCTCACCATCCTGGGGGTCATCATGTACCTGCGCCTGGGCTGGGTTGTCGGTAATGCAGGACTGCTGGGTGCCTGGTTGATTATCTTTATTTCGTTTTTTATCACCTTGTGTACGGCGCTCTCTATGTCCGCCATCACGACCAATATTCGCATTGGTGCCGGGGGTGCCTATGCCATTGTTTCCCAGGCCCTTGGCCTGGAAGTTGGCGGTAGTCTGGGCATCCCCAGGTACATATCCCAGGGTTTGGCGGTGACGATGTATATCTTCGGTTTCCGTGAAGGATGGCTTGGAATTTTTCCAGACCACAATGCCTTTTTGGTGGATGTAATTGTTTTTGGCCTCCTGATTACCATAGCCTATATCAGTGCGAACCTGGCCATTAAAACACAGTTTATAATTATGGGCATTATTGTGCTCTCCCTGATATCAATAGTTATTGCCGCCTACCAGGGTTCGATGGCTATCCCTACGAGTGATGCGCTCAGTTGGGGTTCCTTTCGGGGTTCTGTCGAAAATGGTTTTAGCGGTAGTAGTTTTTGGATCGTATTTGCTGTCTTCTTTCCTGCGGCTACGGGTATTATGGCCGGCGCCAACATGTCAGGTGAACTGAAAGAACCCAAGCGCAGTATTCCCGTCGGCACCCTTTGGGCCATTGGGGTCAGTTTTGTCATTTATATGGCTCTGGCTTTCTGGATCTCCAGGAGCGCTACAGAAACCGAATTGGTTACCAATTATTATATCATGGTCGATAAGGCCTATTTCGGGCCTTTGATCATCGCCGGAATCCTGGGGGCCACCTTCTCCTCTGCCCTGGCTTCTATTGTCGGGTCGTCGCGTATCCTTTTTGCCATGGGAGAGCACAGGGTCCTCCCCTTTTCCGAATTCCTATCCGGAACAAGTTCCAACGGACAGCCCAGAAACGCAATGCTAGTTACAGGAATCCTTATTTTCACTACACTGCTACTACGCAATTTGAACGCTGTGGCCCCTCTGGTCACGTTATTCTTCCTGATTACCTATGCTATGATCAATATCGTGGTGATCATCGAACAAAACCTGGGACTGATCAGTTACCGGCCCGTATTTAAAATACACCGATGGGTCCCCTGGTTTGGCCTGATTTCCTCTGTCTTTGCCATGTTTATCATCAATCCCGCAGTGAGCCTCGTCTCAATTATGATTGTCCTGATGGTCTACTGGTATTTATCCCGTCAAAATCTGGAAACCCCCTTTGAAGATGTGCGCTCAGGGCTCTTTGTCTCCTTCGCGGAATGGGCTGCCAAACACACCTGGGGCATGAAAAAAATGCAACAGCGCGCCTGGAAAGCCAATTTGATGGTGCCTGTCCGGGATCTGAACGGACTCAAAGGCACCTTTGAATTTTTAAGGAATATCGCCAGGCCCAAGGGCTCTATCAAGCTTTTGGGGATTGAAGCGTTTTCAGAAAACAGCTCCCTGGCAGAGGAATTAGAAGCCATTTCCGAATCTTTTCGAAATAAAGGGGTCTTTTCATCTACCGCCGTCATCCATACCGATGAATTTGCCAAGGGTATCAATTACGGAAGCCAGGCGCTTCAGGGGGCTTTTTTTAAACCCAACATCGTCTTTTTAAATCTGCAGGATCACGACGACTACGAAACAGAACTAAGGCCCGTCATCAAGGAGTCCATACGCCTGGAAATTGGGGTGCTTTTGTACTATTTACATCCGATCGCCCTGTTGGGCCAGCGCAACATCATCAATGTTTGGGTCAGTGACCGCAAGACCAAATGGGATTTGGGATGGGATATCGGGAACCTGGACCTCTCTATTTTGGTGGCCTATAAACTTAAAATGAATTGGGGGGCGCGAATTCGCTTGATTACCGTGATAAATAACCCAGAGGAAGTTGATAAAGCCAGTGATTTCCTGAATTTACTGACGAATTTGGCACGCCTGCCGGAAACCCTGACCGAAGTTATAGTCGGCGATTTCAATACCGTGATCACCCAGGCCCCTTCTGCTGACCTGAATATATTTGGAATGGATGATGACCTCAAGTTTGATTTCGTAAGGGAAATGTCCACCAAAACAAAGAGTACTTGTTTGTTTGTGAAGGATTCCGGTCACGAAAGCATCCTGGCGTAAACAGCACTCCATAAAGTATACGGGGTGGTATTGCAATCCGAAAAAACCCTGGGAATACTACTCGACCACAGTGACATTCACGGCATTCATGCCCTTCATGCCCTTGCGCAGTTCAAAAGTCACTTTGTCGTTTTCGGCAATCTCGTCTACCAGGCCGCTGACATGACAAAAGTGTTTTTCCTGTGTTACGGTATCGATAATAAAGCCAAAACCTTTGGAATAGTCAAAGAAGGACACTTTTCCTTTGCGGATCGGGTCAAACGGATCCTCGTCGGTTTCCTCTTTTTTGGGAATTCCAAGGTAGATGCTATCGGCATCGACCTTAACACGTTCAGACGGATCCTGTGGGGTATCGGTTAAGTTCCCGTCCTGGTCCACATAGGCAAAAGGGATACCTCCCCCGCTTTCTTTAGCTTCAGCCCGCCTGGCTTCTTTTTTCTTTTGTTTTTCTTCTCGTTTTTTTAAACGCTTTTTTTCCTTCTCGCGCTTACTGAAGGTTTGTTGTGATTTAGCCATAAATATGTTTGAGCTGTAAAAGTTAGGATTTTATAGGCAACTAATGAAGGAATTTCAATAAAAAAGCCCATCCAATGGACGGGCTTTTAAGAACTTTAAAATATAATGTCTTAGATGACCCTTACATTCAAGGCATTCAACCCTTTTCGGCCTTCTTCTAAATCGAATTCAACCTGGTCACCTTCACGAATTTCGTCAATTAAACCGGTAACGTGTACAAAATGATCCTTTTCAACACCTTCTTCAGTGATAAAACCAAATCCTTTGGCGTTGTTGAAGAACTTAACTGTTCCTTTACTCATAATTACTCTACTTTAAAAATTAATTTGAGCTGCAAAGATCGCACTAATAATTTAATAATCAGTTTTTTATTTGATTTATTTAACAAAATGCCCCTTTCCACCCTTATTTTCAGGGGTGTAGTTGTAAGTTAAACAAAGTGATATAGAAATAGAGGGTGGTCAATGGGCTCTAAAAAACAACATATCGCCAGAGTTATGCCAGCATTAAAGATGGACTGCAGATATGGACTCCGGCCTACCTGCACACGAGGCCAGATTAATAGCGTACCTCCAGGGTATACCCCAGTCCCAGGCCCCGGAGCACTTTTTTCATTTCAGCCTCCTTGCTAACCCTTTCGTAGGTCCCGCCCGTGAGGACCCCCACAGAAACCGCCAAAGCCTCTGTAGGTTTAATTTTTGCGTCTGCATCAATCCATTCCAGGGTCACCAGTACATCTTCCGTAAGTATGATGTCATAGGGTCTTAAGTCCTTATGGATCCGCCCGGTCTGTTCCGACGCCACAGGGATGATGATATTTTCTCTTAATATGTTTCCGGCGGGCTTCCCGCCTTCAAGCCGATAGATATTGAGTCGAAAAGTGACTTCTCCGCTAAACCGGTTATGGTAAACGTGAAAACTGAAGTTATCCACCAATAAAGGTTGCCGCCCGACATTCATACGAATCCCCATCTCTTTCCCCATATAGTCGTAGTGAAAAAGATGCCCGATAAAATTCGATTCCGTTTTATTCCCAAGTGTTTTTCGCTTCCACTCCCGGGCCGTCAATACCACTTCATCGAGTTCTGAAACGGCTTCCTTTAGCCGAATGGTAGTTCCGGTGCCCGGTTGGAGCAACGCTCTAACCGGAATGACCTTACTCTCATACCCAATCATGGAGATCCGAAGCGTATCGGCGAGATGAGATTCGGCAAGGTCCAATTGAAAGTCCCCTTCCCGATCGCTTACGGCACCAAGCTCCTTGCCGATAACACCGATGTTTACATAGGATAAACCCACTCTGGTTTTCGCGTCTACGACAGTTCCTGAGGTCCGGAAGGATCGTATTTCTTCTTCCGAATATTCCAGGGGCTCCCGGGTAACCGATTCCTGTTCAAGTAATTTATGATACCAGGCCTCAAAAACGGTCTCGTCTTTTAAATGTTGCCTGAAAAAACTAAGGGTTGTGGTTTGGATATCCAGGTAGAGCGCCACTTCCTGCGCATTGGTTTGCAGGGCCCAGGCAATACTGCCAAAGTCTTCATGCCGGCTTTCCAAAAACCTTAAGTACCAAACTGGGCTATTGATTTTCTTGTAATAACAGTACTCATCCGTAGGGGTAAATTCAGCCAGGCGATCCCCGGCCTCCATATGCAGGAAGGCGGCCTGCGAATTTTCGGGGTGTAAAATCCCGGCCGCATAGATTTCCGACAGATATGCATCATCTTCTTCGGTATCTCCGTAATAGAAGGTATCTGAACCATCCAGGGATACCATGGCCTTTATCTCCGGGTGGCGGTCCAGCAACATGATACCACTCATTCCCCCCCAGCTAAGGCCCAGGATACCTTTACGTGCCATATCTGTAGGGAAATGATGGGATTGCTCCATAAAGGAAAGGGCAAATTCGGCATCATAAACCTGCTCCATGGTGTTTTCCAGGCTATTGGTCATATCTCCCGGATAGGCGCCGATGGACGAGATGGACACAACGACAAAACCATTTTCTGCCAATTGTTCCAGCAGGCGGTAACTCTCCCACCCCATCCCGTTATATCCAGCCATATAGACGATGATCGGGAAAGACCCGGTAGCAATAGGTGCCCCTGAATAACTATTGGTTCGCTTTTTAAGTAATCGTTTGCCGTCCATGGCCTCCAGCCCAAAGCCAGCTGCCAGATACATAATGAGTTCCTCAGAAAATCCTGAATATTCTGTTTCATCCTGATAGGCCACAGCCCGCTCCTCGTGCAACCGGAACAAATCTCCAAATAGCATCGGCTCCGCCACCTCTTCGGCTAGAACCGGATACCAGATATCCAGATCGAGAGGTCTGTAATGCAAGCGCTCTGAGGGGGATGTACCGGGCTTATAGGTACGGGAAGAATCCACCAGGTGAACGGTCGCGAACCCGGCGCGATACCCCGGGTTTTCCTGGGAGAAACCGGAGAAAATTACCCCAAGTAGCGAAAGAAGTAGATACCTTCTAAAACACATCGTACAAGGGGCTATTCAACATAAATTTCAGGGCTCAAAGGCAAAATCAGGCCGGTTCCAGTTCTTTCACCAGTTCTTGCTGTATATGTTTGGGTACCGCTTCAAAGGCGTGAAATTTCGAATGAAAAGTCGCCTTACCCTGGGTTAAAGACCTCAAATTAGTGGAATAGTCGAATAGCTCGGCCTCCGGAATGACACTTTTTAAGATCTGGTAATTGTCGAGGCTTTCGATCCCAAGGATTATGGCGCGTCGGGACTGCAGATCCGTCATGATATTACCCACCATTTCTTCAGGAACCTTGATCGTCAGTTCGCGAATCGGTTCCAGTAACCTGGGCCCCGCATTCAGAAAAGCATCCCGGAAGGCATGCGCCCCTGCAATCTTAAAGGAGATGTCGTTGGAATCCACCGAGTGCATTTTCCCATCATAGACCATGACCCGGACATCCCTTATATAAGACCCGGTGAGCGGCCCGGATTCCATCACTTCCATGATCCCCTTGCGGATGGAGGGAAGATACCTGAGGTCTATGACCCCCCCGACGATGCAGTTGTAGAACACCAGTTTACCCCCCCAGGGCAAATCAATCTCTTCCTTTCCCCGGATATTAAAACCTTCGGGCTCCGCCATGCCTTCATGCCATGGGCTTATCTTCATATGCACCTGGGCAAACTGCCCGGCCCCACCGGATTGTTTTTTGTGCCTGTAATTGGCTGATGCGGATCGTTTGATGGTTTCCCGATAGGCAATTCTGGGATGCTCGAGAACCGATTTAACCCCATAAATATGTTCGAGCATCCACTCAATGGTCGAAAGGTGCAATTCGCCCTGGCATCCCAATATCTGTTGTTTGAGTTCATTGGAATAAGCCATAGTGACCGTGGGGTCCTGGCTATGTAGTTTCCGAAGCGCATCCGTTAGTTTTTCCTCCTCATTTTGCTGCAAGGCAGAAACCGACCTTTGGGTACGCGGTTCCGGATAGACCACCGGCCGAATGGTAACCGGCTCGTTTTCCTGATGCAGGGTATCATTGGTCTCGGTGTATTTGAGTTTCAGGGTGGCGCCTATATCCCCAACGACCATTTTATCAACGGCAGAGCGGTCCTTGCCATCCATAATGAATAACTGGTTCAGGGTTTCGGTTTCCCCGGTCCTGGAATTGACAAGCTTGTCGTTGGCCCGGACCACTCCCGATTCAACCTTAAAGAAAGTGACCTTACCGAGATTCTGCATCTGTACGGTCTTAAAGACAAACAGTGCGGTTGGGGCACTCGTTTTACGCTCGACCACCTTTCCCTCTGTGCTTTGTTCCGGCTTGAGGTCTGCGGCAGCCGGGGCTACATTGTCTATAAAGCCCATCAGTCGGCCACTGCCCATATCCTGAAGGGCAGAGACACAGAATACAGGAAAGAGTTCATGGTTCAACATTCCGGTTTGGATACCCTGCCGCATTTCATCTTCTGAGAGGGTGCCTTTTTCAAAAAAGAGCTCCATCAATTCCTCATCTTTTTCGGCG
>CAZEQO010000033.1:19349-21763 GCA_964514365.1 uncultured Robiginitalea sp.
TGGTCATAAAAAAGGTCAGATTTACCTGATTGATGAGATCCACACCCCCGATTCCTCCCGTTATTTTTATGCGGAAGGCTATGCTGAAAGGCAACAAAAAGGCGAAGCCCAAGCCCGCCAATGCGCCAAGGGTCAGCCGCATGACCTGCTGAGCCCCGTCGATGACCAGCGGGTACTGTACTTTCACTGCGTTATTGCCTACCAGGCCTTTGATGGATTTAAAGCTCTCCTCAAAGTCTGCATTGGGATGGTCGATCTGGTTCACCACGAAAAGCGTGGGCTTGTTGTACCTATCGATATAATTCCAGATAATCTCGGTGCCAATCTCCACTCCATACTGGGCATTCAGAACCGTTACGACAGTGTCGGCCACGCGGATCGAAGAAAGGATCTCACCTATGAAGTCGTCCAGACCCGGAGTGTCTATGATGTTGATCTTGTAGTTCCGCCATTCTGTGTGCAGGGGGGTGGCAAATACAGAACTCCCCCGCTCCTGTTCAATCTCGTGATAATCGGAAACCGTACTGCTATTTTCCACGCTACCCCGTCTCTTGATCAGGCCGGCTTCAAATAGCATGGTTTCCGTAAGTGTTGTTTTACCACTGTTGTGGGCGCCTACAAATACAATATTTTTGATGTGTTTATCGTCGAATACATTCATAAGTCAGATCTGTTTGGTTCGCGAAAGTTGTTAAGGGTCGAGCTATAAATATAGCAGGCCCGGCGCACCAAAAACATGACATTTTACCATAATCCGTAATTTTTATACGGGCCATTTTGCCTGAGGGATTTCAAACCTGGGCCAAACAGCAGGAGGAATGCTCAGGGCTGGCTGTAGGTAACCCGGTAGATCGCATCTCCATAGTCGTCGGAAATAAGCATAGAGCCGTCATCCAGCCAAAGCAGGTCAACGGGTCTTCCGAATGCTTCCTGGGAGGCATCATCCAGCCAGCCATCGATAAAAGGTTTGTAGCTTACAGCTTTGTTTCCTTCGAGCTCAACCAGCGTGATGCGATAGCCCACTTTAGAAGAGCGGTTCCAGGAGCCGTGTTCGGCGATAAACGCCTGTCCTTTATATTGATCCGGAAACATCTCTCCTGTGTAAAATTTAACCCCCAAAGGAGCGACATGGGCCCCCAAATTCTGTACCGGGGGTACAAAATCAGAACAAGGCCGCTGATCTCCGTATTCAGGGTCTGGAATGGTTCCCCCGTGGCAGAAGGGATATCCGAAATGCTGCCCGCCTTCGCTGACGCGATTCAGCTCACAGGGTGGGACATCGTCCCCCATCATGTCCCTCCCGTTGTCGGTAAACCAGAGTTCTCCGGTTTGCGGGTGCCAGGTAAAACCCACCGTATTTCGAACCCCATTTGCGTAGACTTCCCGGTTACTGCCATCGGGGTCCATCCGTGTAATGGAGGCATAGCGTTTGTCTACCCGGGCAGAATCACAAATATTACAGGGAGCCCCGACGGGGACATATAATTTATCATCGGGGCCGAAGGCGATATATTTCCAGCCATGGTGGCCTTCGGTAGGGTAATCCTCGTATATGACTTCAGGTTCCGGCAGGGCTTCGAGGTTCTCTTCAATATTTGGGTAGCGCAAGAGCCGATTGATCTCCGCGACATAGAGGTCACCATTTCGAAAGGCGATCCCGTTGGGGACAACCAGGGTCGTATCCAGGATAAGGGTGCGGTCTGCTTTAAAATCCCCGTCCAGATCCTGAATGGCATAGAGTTTATTCGCTTTCCGGGTACCGACAAAAAGGGTGCCCTTATCCCCTACCGCCATAGACCGCGCATCGTCTACGCCCTCGGCATAAGTGCTGATCGAGAATCCTTCAGGCAGGTTCAGCCGCTCTAAGGGCAGGCTCCCTTCATCACCTGTGGCCAAGGCCTTAGACTGACTGGTTTTTTCGGATTCCGCCGTATCATCGGCCTGCTCTGGAGTTTTTGATTCTTTACAGGAGAGAACGGCCAGGAAGCAAATGCCGGTAGCTAAAAGTAAAAAGTGGGTTCCAATGCGTTTCATAGGTAGCGTCTTGTTTTACCTTCAAACTTAAGAATACTGAAGACACTAATTGCCCGGTTTAACGAGGAATTTGCATTTACAGCCCTTACTGTAATTGGACGATAGGGTTAATGAGGGTGCAATACTGCCTAAAAGTCAATCACGATACCCAAACTCGGTATAAACTGACCTTCTCCCTGTGGGATTTCCACCAGGCTGCGGGGATCGATGATGGCCCCCGAACTATCGCGGTTCAGTCCATATTCCGGGGGGCTGGGGATATCCTGGGAGATGTGGAAGAAAATCTTCACGACGCGGACACCGTCGTCGATCAGCAGGCGTTCGAAGGTGTTGATCTCGTCGTAGGCGGCGCGCCAGCGGTTCTCAGGCGCGAAACCCTC
>CAZEQO010000033.1:21773-22359 GCA_964514365.1 uncultured Robiginitalea sp.
TTCCAGGTCCGCAGGGACAAAAGGGGTACGCCCTGCAAACCGGTAACGGGCACTCAATTCCCAGTTCCTCCCAAATTTATAGCCCCCCACAAAAGAGACCAGGTGCCGGCTGTCCCAAACCGACGGTAGGTACCGTTCTGTATCAAATCCGGTAAATTCACTGTAAAACCAGGTGTAAGAGAAAATACCGTAGAAGTTGTTGCTCAACTTTTGCTGGAAGAGCAATTCTGCCCCATAGCTCCTCCCCTTACCCACCGTTTCGATAGGTTCACTACCCAGGACCTCGAATCCTCCTCCTTTATTAGCCAAAGAGACACTGTCGCGTACGGAGACCGGGTAGTCACTATACCGTTTATAAAACCCTTCAATAGAAATACTGGAGGCAGGGGAAAAGTAATGTTGCAGCCCGATCACGAAATGATCGCTACGCGTATAATCTACTTCCTGGTTAATCAGTGCACCTTCATTGTTCCGGAACCCGAGAATGGTATAGGGGGGTATCTTGTAGTACCGGCCCATGGAGCCGTTAATTCGCCAATTCGGGGAAAACTCGTAAGAGGCGGAAATCCGGGGTGAAAAGGTGCTG
>CAZEQO010000034.1:0-21465 GCA_964514365.1 uncultured Robiginitalea sp.
GCACGGTCAGCAATCCATCAGGCCCAAATTTGGCCGCTGCGGGATTCACAAATCCGGATGCCACTGTTTCACGGTCACCCGTTTCTACATTTACTTTTATGATCTCCCCAAGGGCAAATAAAGGACCATACAAGAGTCCGTCGGGTCCGAAATCAAAGGAATTGAAAAAACCAAGGCAGAAGCCCGTAGGGCATTCGATAATGGTACGCGGGGTGTCTTTAAGTTCGGGGTCATATTCATACAACCCGTCGCCAAGAAAGTCAAGGGCTATAAAAAGACGCCCATCGTCATTGAATGCGATTGGGTTTACCCCAGGGAGAAAAGCTTGTTTGGTCACGAACCCGTCCGGGGTCCTGCGGCCTACTTCTCCTGTTATGATATCCGTCCAGTAAAGCGACCCATCCGGGCCAAAGACCAGATCATCCGGACTCTGTACTCCCTCCGTTATCCGGTCGATGATTTTACCGTTGTTTTTATCCATCACGACAATCTCCTGCCCATAAACGCTGGCTATATACAGATTGCCGTCAGGTCCGATGTCTACGCCATTAGCTCCTCTCAGAGTGGCCCCCTTTACCAGGGTCTTCAAAACAGCGTTTGCTGATTTTCCATCATTCTTATTCTTGGACCTGGCATCTGCAGATTCAAGGTTGTCGGATTCCAGGACGGTATCCGGGCTGCAGGAGAATGCCATTAGGAGTACGGCCAGTAAGGCGTACCTCAGGTATGACAATGCGGTTGGTTTTTCATTTGTTTTCATGCTATAGTGGTTTTAGTGGGTTACGCATTCAAAACGTACCAGAATAGCATGGCCCCAAAATTTAGAGGGAACAAACAAAGAAGTGGCCTAAACAGGCTATTATAGTTAAGGTTAAGGTACGAAAGAAATATATGATAATTCGCGATTGTCCAGTGTTTTATCACCAGATTATTGGAAGTGTCCCAATTATTGTTTCCGGGACTAAAGTTGTACGAATTATCATATCTATTCTGTAAGTATTTCATAGTGGATGGGATGCCATATTGGGCGAGGTAATGGTACATCCGCTAGCCGATTTGATTGAAAAGAAAATTCAATTAATGGAATGCCAAAAGAAACTGAAGCCGGACCGGGAGATAATTGAATTTTATCCGGCTCCATAGTCCCCTTAGCTCAGGGATCCCCACATACTTTTAAACAACAATCCCTCTGGGGGTGCCAGAGGGATTGAAAGTCAGAAAAGAGTCTATTTACAAACCCTTCACTGGCATGTCATTTAATAAAAACCATTTATATACTGAAATCTATATCAATCTTTGGTGATACGGTATATAATGTTATTTCCCTGGCCGGAAACATAAATCTCGCCAGATGGAGCTACGGTAACTCCCTCAAATCCCCAGGTGGGAGGAGCCCCCTCTACGCCGGGTCTTCCAAAAAACTCCAGACCCCCTGCAATCTCGGTAACTTCTCCGGTGGCAATGTCAATCCTGGAGAGCCGGGCTGCCCCGGTTTCCACTACCAATAGTCCGCCTTCATTGTCATATGCCAGTCCCTCCGGAAACAACAAATCCTGGGCAACAGGAGCCGGTGCTGTCGGATTGTTGCCATCAAAACCTATTTGCCATACGATTCCCGTACCCCAATCGGCTACCCAGAGGACTTCCCCATCAGTAGCCAAACCGCTGGGGGCAAAAACGGTGGCATTATCAATTGGAAGTATGACCGATTTGTCACTTGCCCGGACTACACCTCCGAGACCAATATCAGAAACAATAATCTCCCCATTCAACCGCAGCGCATCGATAGGAGCGCCCTGAGCCTCTGCGGTAGACATATCGTAACTTTCTGTAACCCCGTCCTCTGGGTTCCATACCTGAACCGAACTGGCGAACCAGGAAGCACTGATCAGGTCGTCACCATCTGATGAGAGGCTCATCACAGTATTTAAGGTTGTCACACCTACTTCAGGTTCTCCCGGTATCAAAAATGCCCTGTAACTATTTTCTATTTCCCCGGAGTTTCGGTTGAGCTGTCGCATTGAGTACTGGTCGGCCACAAACAATTTATCTTCATTTCCCGGACCCTCTAAAAAAGCGACGCCCTGCGGGCCAATCATACCACCAGGACTTATAATACGCAGTGCTCCGGTGGGAAGCAATTCCCCAACCCAGCCTTGATCATTATTGCTCATATACAAACTTCCATCCTCGTCAAAAACCATATTGTCCAGTCCTACATCCAGGGTTGCAAATACGGTAGATTCTCCGGTCATTACATCTATTTTAAAAACCTCACCCGTCTGATCGACCACAGTGAGCATTCCCTCGAGATCAAATTTTGCGGAAGCGGGATTCATATAACCACCGGATACGACTTGTGCCGACCCATCCGCAAAAGGATCTGATGCCGGATCCCCGGCTCTGTCCACATCAACACTGATAACCAAACCAGCGGCAAACAGGGGCCCGTATAAACGCCCTTCGGCGTCAAAGTCAAAAGCGTTCAAAAAACCTAAAGGAAAAGGATTCGCCTCCGTGGCGACGATAATGGGTCGTGGGGGTTCCACAAGATTAGGATCGAGTTCGTACAAGCCGTCACCCAAAAAGCAAAGAGCTACAAAAAGTCGGCCGTCATCAGTAAAGCCAATGGGGTTAACCCCGGGTGCCACGAATTGCTTGGTAATGGTGCCATCTGGGGTCATACGCCCTACTTCACCGACCAAAATATCTGTCCAGTAAAGGGATCCATCCGGACCGAAAACCAAATCATCAGGACCTTTTATTTGCATTTCCGCACCTAAACGGTCAGAGATCGCACCGTTTTCTTTATCCATAACGGTGATGTTAACGCCTATAACACTCCCAACGTACAACTTACCGTCAGGGCCAATATCCAGTCCATTGGCGCCATTGAGCGAAGCCCCTGAGCCAATTTCAGTTACCGTATAGGAATCCGGTAGATCTGGATCGGGTTCCGTATCGTCTGAGTCATCACAAGCCGTAAAAAATGCAGGAATAATGAGGATTGCTAGAATCCATAACTTTTTAAGTTTCATAATTGATTGGTTGAAGGTTAGAATTAGTAACAGGTTGCTGATTAACAAGACCCATACTATTCGAGGGGAACAGCGAGGAGGACGGAGCCGCTAATAATTCAATTAAGATATAGAAAATAATTGATTATCAGTGAAATAAAATGAGTGGAGTGAGAAAATTCTTAACACCTTGGATAAGGTTCAAGGTTCAAGGTTCAAGGTTGAAATTTCCAGTGGGTAGTGGCAGTGGGCAGAGGGGGTATTGAAATCTTCTTATGGACTCTTACATACTGCAACTGTAAATTGAGGACTTGGGAAGGGGTTCAAAGTTCAAAAGAAGTCTTCAGTAGGCAGTGGCAGTCGGCATAAACTTTATCTTTACATGGATAAAGAGATTTGCGGGGCATTAAAACAACAGATACAACAATGATAAACGGACTGTATGAAACTCATTTATTTGTCAAGGACCTTGAACGCTCTATTGAGTTTTATGGTAAAGTTTTAAAACTGAAACAATGTCATTATGATGAGGCACGAAGGGCTGCTTTTTTCTGGGTGGGAAAACCGAAACAAGCCATGTTGGGACTTTGGGAAAAGCCAATATCAGAAATCGACAAACGACATTTTGCTTTTAGCTGCGACAAGGAATTTATTTTGAATGAGGCTACCGAGTTTTTAAAGGGACACGGATTGAATCCGTATAATT
This sequence comes from uncultured Robiginitalea sp., assembly GCA_964514365.1. GTDB lineage: Bacteria > Bacteroidota > Bacteroidia > Flavobacteriales > Flavobacteriaceae > Robiginitalea. Next base: position 3,724 of record CAZEQO010000034.1, read on the forward strand.
TTTTGAATGATGGAACGGACATTCCTATGGTTTTTGCATGGATGCCGGCCATTGCCATTTACTTTTCTGATCCTGACGGCCATTATCTGGAGTTTATAGCTGTTTTGGAAGAGGAAGCCAGGCCCCAATTAGGTGTACTGTCTTATGAAGAATGGATAAATAGGGATAAGCTCACCTGACGAAACCTTCACTGCTGATAAATGTAAACCGTTGACAATAATTATTAAATACCATTTATGACAAAGCTAAAAACAATATTACTCTTATTGGAGTATTCACAATGATCGCCTGCAAGAACGAAAAGGGAAAAGACAAACAAGAGCAAATTGAAAACACGGAGCTCTCGGGGGAAGGGAACGCTGTTGAAGAAGAACAGACAATTGGATTTCAAAAGGTACTGACCTTACAGGATATAACTTTTGATATAACAACCATTGGAGATGGGTCTGTCAGCGAGCTGACTATTCAACCCACTGGATTGGAAATAGATAATCGAAAAATTGCATTGGAAATAGACGGACAAGTTATTAATGCAGAAATTGAAGATTTAAATTCAGATGGGTTTCCTGAAATCTTAATATACACTGTTTCAGGCGGGAGTGGCAGCTATGGCAATGTAATTGGTTACTCCGTAAATAATGGAAAGTCCATCAGTCAAATCTATTTCCCGGATATCTCAGAAAATAAAGAAGCCGGCGAAGGGTATATGGGGCACGATGAATTTGCTATTGTGGAGACGAGTTTAGTGCAAAGATTTCCGATATATAAATCAGGCGACTCCAATAGCAATCCAACCGGTGGAACGCGTCAAATACAATACAAATTACAGGATGGTGAAGCCTCCAGGCTATTTGTTATAGATAAAATTAGTGAGTATTAATCCTCCCAGATAAAAAAGACTTTATGAAAAAGATATTCTTAAGCACATTGATGGTGCTCTCGATTATTTCTTGCCAGCAGAGAACTAAAAAAGTGCGGGAAACCGGAACGACTATATCTCAAAAAGCCGAAAACGATGGCAAGGCTGATATTAACTTTGAAAGCAATCCTATAGCTGAACAATACCGAACTGTCATCACTGAAAAATATGATGAACTTGAAGTGAATTTTGCATCCTATTATGTTATTGTAACCTGGGGTTGTGGCTCCGGTTGTGTGACCGGCGCAATGGTTGATACCCGGGACGGCGTTGTTTATTCAATGCCCGAGGACAAGGAATGGGGTGGCAACGGAACTTTCATTGATTCAAAGAAAGAAAGTGAAATCTTATTGACAGTGGCGGTAGCTCAATCCCCGACAGGGGAGAGAGAGCAGATTGTGAAATCCTGGGAATGGGATGAGAGCTCAAAAAAGTTCGAGTTTGAAAATGTAGAATCTGTCCTTATTGAACGCGAGGAGTAAAACAAGTCACCGCTGACTATCGCGTGAGAGTCCGAATAGTTTGCAAATCCCCCAACACATAAATCAGAAACCATGGAAGATCAAAGTGAACAAACGGACAAGTCAAAGGCACAAAAAGATACTATTCCCAAAGTAACCGGGATTGGAGGTGTTTTCTTTTTTTCTGAAAACCCGGACAAAATAAAGGAATGGTATGCTCAGAATTTGGGTCTGGAGGTCAATCAATGGGGGTCGAGTTTTGAGTTTAGAAATGCGCACAGGCCTGATGAGATAAACTACCTGCAATGGAGCCCTTTTGCCCAGGGGAGCGAATATTTCGCGCCCTCAAAAAAAGAATTTATGATCAATTACAGGGTTCAGAATATTGAGGGCCTGGTCGACAAACTTAAAGCGAAAGGAGTGACAGTACTGGACAAGATTGAATCTTTTGACTATGGGAAGTTTGTACACATTATGGACGGGGAAGGGAATAAAATAGAACTTTGGGAGCCCGTAGATAGTGTGTTTACCGCTATGGGTGGAAAGACGACGAAATAACTACTGCGACTGCACACTGAGTACTTGGGAAGGGGTTCAAGGATCAAGGTTGAAGTTTCCAGTAGGCAGTGGCAGTTGGCAGAAGGGATTTTGAAATCTTCTTACGGGCTCTTACATAGTGCGATTGTGGGACCAAAGCCAGTAGGGCGGATTTTCACGGATTCTTTTTTCGGTAAGGCGTGCGAACTCTGTGACAATAGCTCCTTCGGGCAGGGATCTGGGGTCATCCGTTATCACGTGAAGTTCCAACTCGTAAAAACTGCGTTTTACTTTCTTGATATCGAGAAAAAGGACGGTCTGATCCACCTCTTTGGCAAGGTCTTCATACCCCTTGTGAAACGAGGTCTCCTGATTCAGGAACTCGACCCATTGGGCTTTGTTCGGCCTGGCCGACTGATCTGCAGCAAACCAGGTCAGAAACTGCTCCCCCCTTTGGGCTGCGTCCAATATGATTTTAAAAGTCCGGGTGGTAGGGATCATCATGGCTCCAAAGCGCTGTCGGGTTTTCCGGATGTACCTGTCCATGTACGGATTGGTCAACCGCTGATAAACCGCATAGACATCGTAGGGAATAACATCTACCAAAGAAAAAATCCACTCCCAGTTCCCGGTATGGGGCGAAAGGATAATAATGCTTTTACCCGTTTTATGATACGTATCCAGCAGGTGTTCATTGGTGATAAAATAACGCCTTCGAAACTCCTTTTGCCCCATAGTGGCACTTTTTACGGACTCAATCATCAAATCCGAAAAATGACGAAAAAAGTCTTTCCGGATTTGCCTCGCCTCAGCTTCTGACTTTTCGGGAAAAGACCTTTTGATATTCATTAAAACCATATCTTTCCTGTAGCCAACTATGTAATACATGAGCAGGAAAAGGAAATCAGAAATCCGGTGCAATATCCAAAAGGGAAGCAGGGAAACAAGGTGGATAAAACCGAAGACAAATGTGTAATAGAGTTTTTTCATAACGGGGATTCACCAAAAGTAAACTTATTTCAGTACCCTGCCTTATTTTTACCAAAGCTTAAACGCAAATCGCTGAGCCCCGGGGTATGCAGTCCGAAAAAGCCTGCGTATTTTGCTCTCTTAAGACCTTAGGTTTATTTAAATTAGAACAGCTATAATGATGCAACCTATCGCGATTGCCATCCACGGAGGCGCAGGTACCCTGGTAAAAGGTATGATGACCCCGGAAAAAGAAAAGGGATATAAAAAAGCCCTTGCAGCAGCCCTTACAAAGGGCTATTCCGTTTTAAAAGAGGGTGGCACATCGATTGAAGCCGTAATACAGGCTGTCGTTGAATTGGAAGACTCTCCCTTATTCAACGCTGGAAAGGGAAGCGTATTTACCGCTGATGGTACCCACGAAATGGATGCCGCAATCATGGAGGGACGTTTCCTGAATGCGGGAGCTGTCTCCCTGATAACCGGCATTAAAAACCCGATCGTTCTCGCCCGGGATGTTATGGAGAAAAGCGAGCATGTATTCCTGGCAGGGGAGGGGGCGATGAAGTTTGCAAGCAGCCTGCAATATCCATTGGAAGACGAATCTTATTTCTTCGATGCCTTTCGTTTTCAGCAATGGCAGGATCTTAAAGGGACAGATTCGTTTCAACTGGACCACAGTGCCAAAAAAGATTCTAAATTCGGCACTGTGGGTGCCGTGGCCTGCGATCTCCATGGAAACCTGGCAGCAGCCACCTCTACGGGAGGGATGACCAATAAGCGATTTGGACGTATTGGGGATAGCCCTGTTCTGGGCGCCGGAAATTATGCCAACAACAAAACCTGCGCTGTGAGTTGCACGGGCAGTGGGGAGTTTTTTATCAGGGGCGTAGCCGCCTATGATGTTTCCTGTCTGATGGAGTACAAAGGACTGTCACTGGAAGCTGCCGCTCGTGAAGTTATTGACAAGCGACTACGGGATATCGGGGGAGATGGGGGGTTGATCGCCGTGGATGTACACGGGAATATCGCCATGCCTTTTAATACGGAAGGAATGTACAGGGCCTCGAAAAACGCATTGGGAGAGGAGACGGTACAGATTTATTCGGATTAAACAAAAGGGGAATCCAGAGGCAGGACCTTTATCTTCCTTTTTCGAATATTAAAACGGTCTCCATTGGATAAAACGTGCGTTTTCAGGTTGGAAAGGGACATAGGCTCGCCCTCTGCCAGTATTTTCTGGTTGTTGTGCTTCAGTTTACTCGGATCGAATAAAAGCACCATCCCGGAACCGATTACCTCAAAAGTGTTACATTCCTTTATCACCATCCCTGTATCCTCGGCCAGACCCACGCCCAGAAGATTCGGGAATGCCGCCACAGCTTCGGCGAGACGACCAAAACGCCCCCGCCGTATAAAATGCGAATCGATGATCAGGTCCGGGATAAATCCCATTCCTTTATTCATTCCTACAGCACCTTTAAAAAACGATTCCCGGCTGCTGCCCCCGGTAATCATTTCTGTAGACATACACATAGCCCCTGCACTTGTTCCTGCAATGACGATTTTCTCGTTTTTATAGCGGTCCAGGAGTATTTTATGAATGGTCGTGTCTCCTATTTTTTTAGTGATGTTCGCCTGGTTTCCCCCGGAAAACATAATACAATCCGCCTGGCGGATCATATCTATATATTCTGGGTTTTCAGAATCCCCGCGTTCCCGTATATCGGCTACCCGGACATTACGGCATCCTAATTTTCCGAAGGCATCTATATAATTGGCACCCACTTCTTTAGGAATTCGGGAGGCGGTCGGAATAACAACAATCAAAGCATCTGAGCCGCCACTTTCACGAACCACTCGGGAGAGGATGCCCTCTTCAATAAATTCCAGGTGATAGGCTTCATGAGTCTCAATACCCTTATCCTCATTGCCGCCAATGGGTATTAAAGTTCCCTTTATGCTCATTATTTGTGCTTTAAGGCGATAAAATTACGGCTCTCCTTGGAAATATTATTATATATTAAAAGATTTAAATCCAACCCTTAAAACTTTGGGCATGAAAATACGAGAAATAAGAGCCATGCGCGGACCAAATTACTGGTCTGTACGACGCGAGAGGCTCATAGTTATGGTCTTGGATCTGGAGGAGATGGAAGAGCTTCCGACCAACAAGTGCCCGGGTTTTCTGGATCGATTAAAAGCCATGTTCCCCACTATGTATTCCCACCGGTGCTCCGAAGGATGTGAGGGCGGTTTTTTTATGCGGGTGGAAGAAGGCACCTGGATGGGGCACGTGATTGAACACATTGCACTGGAAATACAAACCCTGGCCGGAATGGATACGGGTTTTGGCCGTACCCGGGGGTATGGCGAAAAGGGTGTTTACAGCGTCGTCTTCTCCTATATCGAGGAGAATGCCGGGCGTTATGCGGCCCGGGTGGCTGTGGATATTTGCCAGGCCCTGATCGAAGGGAAGGATTATGATTTAGAGCCCGATCTCCAGGAAATGAGGGAGCTTCGGGAAGCCGAAAGACTTGGGCCCAGCACGGGTTCAATTGTAGAAGAGGCCGCCAGCCGGGGAATTCCCTGGATTCGTTTAAACAAATACTCCCTCTGCCAACTTGGCTATGGGGCGAATCAAAAGCGCATCCAGGCTACTGTTACCAGCGAAACCAGTAGTATTGGGGTAGAATTGGCCTGTGACAAAGAAGACACAAAATACCTTTTGGAACAAGCTGAAATTGAGGTGCCCCGCGGGGATATCATTTCCCGGGAAAGGAGCCTTAAAGAAACTTGTGAGCATATCGGGTATCCCTTAGTGATCAAACCAATCGACGGAAATCACGGCCGCGGGATTTCCGTCGATGTCCGTTCCTATGAAGACGCTGTAAAGGCCTTTCATGCAGCCAAGGAAGTATCCAGGCGGGTTATTGTCGAAAATTACATCCGGGGTGAAGATTATCGGTTGTTGGTGATCAACAACACTTTTGTCGCTGCGGCCCTTCGGTCTCCCGCCCACGTTATTGGGGATGGAAAATCGACCATTACAGAATTGGTGGCCGAGGTTAATACAGATCCACGTAGGGGCTATGGCCATGAAAAAGAATTGACCGCTATCACCATAAATGACCTAACGAAAACCATTATAGCCGATGCGGGCTACGCAGAAGACTCCGTATTGGCCCAAGGCGAAAAACTCATCCTTAAGGATACGGCCAACCTCAGTACGGGGGGTACGGCAGAAGATGTTACCGATATTGTGCATCCGGCAAACGTGGCGATGGCCGAGCGTATTTCGAAGATCATTGACCTGGATATTTGCGGAATAGATATCATGACCACAGATATTAGCAAACCCCTTTCAGAGACCGGGGGTGCAGTGCTGGAGGTCAATGCAGGCCCCGGGTTCCGAATGCACCTTGCCCCAACCAAGGGACTGCCACGCAATGTGGCGGCTCCCGTTGTCGATAAATTATTCCCTCAAAAGGGGGATCAGGGCCGGATTCCAATCGTGGCCATCACGGGAACCAATGGCAAAACCACGACCAGCCGGTTGATCGCCCATATGGCAAAAATGTCGGGTTACCGCGTGGGGTATACCACCAGCGATGGGGTGTATATTCAAAACAGGCTCCTGATGAAGGGGGACTGTACAGGCCCCCAGAGTGCGGAATTCGTTCTAAAAGATCCTACCGTGAATTTTGCTGTACTGGAATGTGCCAGGGGAGGCATTCTCAGGGCCGGGCTTGGTTTCTCCAAATGCGATATCGCTATTGTAACCAATATTTCGGCAGACCATTTAGGCCTGAAAGGAATCCATACAATCGAGCAACTGGCACGTGTGAAGTCTGTTGTTCCCGAAACGGTGCTTCCGGACGGCTATGCCATTTTAAATGCAGATGACGATTTGGTCTACGAAATGCGAAAATCAGTCAACTGCAATGTAGCCTTGTTTTCGATGGACGAAGACAACCCCCGCATTAAGGCCTTACAGCGCAAAGGTGGGATCACGGCCGTTTATGAAAACGGATACGTGACGCTTTGCCGGGGAACGTGGAAAATGCGCATTATGAAAGCAGAAACGATTCCACTGACTTATGGCGGGCGTGCAAAATTTATGATACAGAATATTTTGCCTGCTGTGATCGCTTCCAATGTCCGGGGGATCAGCATCGAAGACATGAAAGCGGCTTTGGAGACTTTTTTGCCCTCTGCCTCCCAAACTCCGGGAAGGTTAAACCTCTTCGAATTCAATAAATTTAAAATTTTACTGGACTATGCGCATAATCCGGCAGGGATGCGGGCCCTTCAGAAATTCACAAATGAAATCGAGGCTTCGGTAAAGGTGGGTGTTGTTGCGGGGATAGGGGACAGGCGTGAAGAGGATAACAATGAAATTGGCAGTATCGCCGCAGAAATGTTTGACGAAATCATTATCCGCCAGGATAAGCATTTACGCGGTCGCACAGAAAAAGAGCTCATTGCCATGCTGCGAAAAGGGATTCTCTCGAAATACCCGGAGAAAAAGATAACCGTAATTCCTTCTGAAAAAGAAGCGATTCACCACGCCGTGGAAAACGCCATTGAGGGATCGCTCATTGTTCTATGCAGTGATGTCGTTCCCGATGCCCTCGAACTCGTGAAACAATTAAAGGAAAAGGAACAACAGGAGGAGAACTTAAGTTAATTCCATTGAGGGCAATTAAAATTTTTAGGTGGGTATTACGTGGTCTAAGCGGCCTTCTTATTCTGTTTGCGTTATTGATGTTTATCGGTGAGACCTTTTTTCCTCCGGAATCTTCAAACTCGGAGCCTTTGAGTGCTAATTCCATTGTGCAACTGGCACTATTCGGGATTGTTCTACTTGGGCTCGGGCTTGCGTGGAAATGGGAAGTACGGGGAGGAGTCCTGGCAATAATTGCTTTTCTTGGTTTGGCTATTGTCAATCCGGGCATAGGACAATTTCCCTTGTTGTTCTTATTTCCGGGGACTGCTGCACTGTTCATTTTTCTTTGGGCCATTGACAGGAAAGCATTTAAATAGGAAACTCTCCTTACCCTTTTGTCTTCTCAATCATATGATTGATGACATGAGTGTGCTCATGTTGTGGACTGAACATGACTATCTCAGCATCGGAATTCACCTTGACGTTGTGCCCCGCAGGCCAGTAAAATAATTCATTGGCAGAGACGGTCTCCTGAATTCCAAAGGCATCCGTGGTCGTAAGCTCGCCACTGAGCAGGAAGCCCCAGTGCGGGCACTGACATAAATTCCCCTCAAGCCCTATAAATAGAGGTGTTGTGTCTACTCCTGCGGACAAGCTAAAGTACTCTCCACTGATTTTACCCAAACCCGTAGCGTCTCCAAAATCAGTTTTCTGGCGGATTATCGCGCCGGGGATTTCCATTTTGACTTCAATATCATCCTTTGCAATTTTCATATCAGTTTGCTTTAGTTGTTTTGGTTAAGGTAGTCTTTAAAGGGGTAGCACTGATCAAATCCAGGATATTAATTCAATACTTAATGAATCCATTAAATTAATCAGCCTGATCGATGAAGAAATCAGCCGTCGTACAAAATAAGTGCAGTACTTTAGTCGTGGTAATACCGGTCTGAAGACTTAGGCGTTATTTTTGAGTTTCTAAACTTCAAAGGCAGAAGTATCTAAACCATAATTAACCTCAATGAAGCCGCACCCCGATTTAGAAACCTTTTTCAATCCCTATGATCCGGCTGTTCAGCAAATAGCTTTAGAACTTCCTCGGACAACCGTACAAAATCTCCGATCTACTACCCGGCATTCCCGGTGCAAAACGCGGCAGGTGTTTCCCTTGTCGGAAAAAGCCCTTCTATGGTCGAAACTGTGAATTTCTCACAGTGCCCCCATTGCATTTTAACAATTTTGAGGTCGTTTTGATCCAAATCCTGTGAAAAATTCATAAGTAGCCAACGCAATGCTTTTTGAAATTTGAGCGTATTAAACCCCAAATCTCAAATTATGCTCAATTTCAACCCCTTTAAAGTTACAGTGATTCTGGGATGTTTCCTTCTCAGTTTCAACGCGGTCGGACAAATTGCCAACCCGCAAGCCGCCCATGAGGCCTTGCGCAAAGAAGCCGACCGGCAAATAGACGATTATATGAACCTGGTTCAGATGGGATATTCCGAAAAGGAAATCTTTGAAGACCTTGGCAATGTTAATTTTTTAACCGGTAAGTTCCGCACTGCGGCCTTCTGGTATCAGAAACTTATCGATCTGGTCGGGGAGGATGCGATATCTGCGAGTTATAAAGAGCGACTGATGGTCGCCCAGCACAAAGCGGGCATCCGGAATTTCCCCGAACTGGACACCGAACGCGACTGGCACACCCAGGTCTCTCAGGATTATCAAATTCAAAAAGGACCGGTAGCCGACCGACTGACCCAAGCCCTGGCAGAGGAGTATCAAATCCCCAAATTCATAAGTGCGGGAGAGGTAGCCAAAAATGATGCACTTACCCGTCTCCAGAGTTATGCCGTCCCCCGTGAGGCCGAAGCTGTTTCGGGTCGCTCCAATCTACCCTATGCTTATAACCCCCCGGTGGCGCTTTCCGCTGACGGAAAGACGGCCTATTTCAGTCGTGCTGTGTATGTAAAACCACTTACAGGGTTGTTTTCTAAAAAACAGCTGCAGCACAAGTTGTACAGAGCGGAGTATGAAGAGGGCAACTGGAACAATATTCAGGAGGTGCCCCTGGCACCCAAGTATGCCTCCGTAATGCATCCGGCCCTCTCAAGAGATGGCAAGCGTTTGTTCTTCGCCTCCAATATGCCGGGATCCTATGGTGATTTCGATATCTATGTTGCGGAAATCAGCCGGGACGGAAGTCTCGGAGTGGCCCAAAATCTAGGGGAAAAGGTCAACACTCCTAAAAATGACCTCTATCCCCAGGTATTGGATAATGAAATGTTGTTTTTCGCCTCAGAAGGACATAAAGGATACGGAGGGCTCGATCTGTTTGCCGTTCAGGTAGCTTCCAAAAAAGTAGGTCTTGCCGTCAATGTGGGCAGTCCCTTTAACAGCCGTAAGGATGACTTTGCCATGAATCTGATGCAGGAAAAAGGCCGGGCACTGGTGATGTCTAATCGGGCCACTTCGGACGAAATCGTACAACAGGTTGTCTTTAGCTACGGCGATACGGAGAACAGCCGTTTGGCGGACAACGGGGATTATCGATTTTTGGAACTTCGACCTTTGGAAACCCCTACGGGGTATACCAACACAGTGTTTGAAGAGTACTAGGATTGGGCGCTTTTTACAAAGCCCGTATCCGGTCAAACGAAAACCAAACTCTTAACGGGAAGCTCTGAGCCCTTTTACAATCAGATCTTCCCAAAAACCTCAACCCGATGAAAAGCCGAACGCATACATATCCGATCCTACTGGGCATACTTGTACTCTTTGTACTAAGTGTTCCCCAGCAGCTGCAATCCCAGGAGGATGCGAGCCCGGAAAACTTCCGGGTCAAGAGTCCGTTTCACAACCAGTTGTTTTTTAACCGGTTTCTGATCAACCCAACATTTTCGCTGGTCCGCGAAAACAAGTCCTATTTAAACATCATGCACCGCAACCAGTACGCTGCGTTTGAAGACAATATCCAAAATTACTATCTCGGATTTTCAAATAAGATGAATGAGCGTACGGCACTTGGAATTGGCGTTTATGGACAGTGGGAGGGTGTTGTACAGGAATTCGGATTTAATGCGAATTATGCCACCTCTGTAAGACTTGGGGAGAAAACCAAATTGGCTTTCGGAACCAACCTTACCTATATAAGCCAGGGGTTGGACCGCAACCGGATTGTCGCTCCACAGGAGGATCCACTCTTGCAGGAAAGCAGCAAACAAAACCAGATTGCTATACAACCCGGGATGGCACTCACCGTGGGGCGGTTCGATGTGGGCCTTTACGCCACGAATCTAATCCGCTATAACCAAACCACCAATGAACTGCTGACGGGTTTCAGTACGGATAACCTCCGGGCATCGCTCCAGTACACGCATTATCTCTCCGCCACATCCGGATTCTTTGAGGGCGGTCGGATTATGCCCATGGTTCAGGCCGGACAAGATGGACTGGACCGGTTCGCGTATATCGGTTCACTATTGTTGGACCTACCGGAGTACGGCTGGTTGCAAACCACATACGACCCGACTTATGGCCTTTCTATGGGATTGGGCGTTAACCTCAGTCAGCGCCTTTCTATGGGATATCTGATGGAGAAAGACCTCTCGGAAGCCGGCGGAAATTTAGGCTGGAACCACGAGATCTCCCTGGCATATTCCATTCGGGATGATAAAAATGGCGGGCACGAAGGATTGGTGGAGACCAGTACCGATAAGCGAATAGATGATATTGTTCGGAATTATGAAGAGCAAATCCTGGAGCTTCGCGAACAAGCCGGGGGCGAACACGCCACAGCAGCCACCCTCGCCTGGGAGAACAGGATGATCCTCGATGAGCTTATCTGGCGGCAGGATTCTATAGAGAATGCTAGGAACGACCAGCTTGAACGCAAATTTGAAACCCTTGTGCGCACCATACGAAATGAAATTCGAAATGACGATGGGTTTAGGAAACCCACCGAGACACTGGATCTTAAAAGCCGCAATATGCAAACGGCTGTTGCTACGGTGGAAGCGGGAGTGAAAGAAACTAAAAAAGTGCCTGCCCGGAAAGACTTTCGGGAATTGCCCATACGAGCCAAAAACCGGTCGGATGTCGTTGGGGTTACCTCTGGCTATTATTTAATTGCAAATGTTTATAAGAACAAAAAGTATTTGAATGCTTTTATGGATTCACTTAAGCGGAAGGGTTTGAATGCGAAGCAATTTTATAACTCAGAGAACGGGTTGTATTATGTATATCTGGCCGGTTTTAATAATGAAGTAGCAGCCAAAAGTGCCTTTGTCTCTAACCTGGAGGGACAATACCGGGATGAAAAATGGATCATGGAGGTCTACAATCCGGTAGCTACTGCAGATGTCACCTACCAGGAGTGATCCGTTGCTGAGATCCTCCGAACTGTGTGACCTGCTCATCCGGGAATTTGCCCTGTAAGAGGAGAACGGGCAGGGCGTTTTGCTTCTGCCCGTAACCTCGCCCAGAAGAACCATCTGTTTCAGGAGAAGCAGGTGGTTTTCTTCTTAATATCAGATAATCAGGGTATTAAATAAAACATCGATGAACTGCAAGACCTTTAAAAAACGGGGTATTTGATCGAAAAAAGAGGCATTTCTTAGGAGGAAAGGAGCAGATTATCTAATTTCATTTTAAAGAAATACGACCCAAATCGATCTCTTATGAAACGACACCTACACTTCAAAATGCGCAGCGCAGCCGCGGAGATTCCCGGCCGCCAGGTTGAATTGATTTCTGATCCCCCGAATGGGATAAGACACCGTTGACATTTCTGTCAATTCAGTTTGCACTGTTACTTATATAGCCTTATTCACTTACAGCAAACGATGGCCCCAGTGGTTATTTAAATTCCTCTGTGGTGTCCAAAGATCGAAGTCTGTAAAAACAACAAGTGGCTAAAAGTCCCAGGGCTTATTGCGAGAATACGACCCGAATAATTCAACCCAAATCTGATCTGCCATGAACATAACTACCAAACTCAAAGTTTTTGTGATTGACCCCAATCCGAGGTTTCATGAAACCTATTCCTATTACTTCAGTACCTACCCGGAATATGAACTCCTGGGGATTTATCCGTGTATTGAAGATGCTTTAAAGGATTTTGACAGGGAACGCCCCGATTTTATCCTGTCAGAAACCATGCTCCCCGACATCTCAGGCGTTGATGGAATTTGCGAATTCCGGAAACGAAATACTGAGGTGCGGGTGATCATGGTCAGCCAGGAGAACGACTTTCAGATTATTAAGGCTGCTTTTAAAAATGGCGCTGTGGGGTATCTCACCAAGCCTATCACAAAGAGTCGCTTAAAAGATGCACTGAATTCGATTCGCTTTGAAGGTGCCGCCCTCAGCAACGAAGTAGCGCGAGAAATCATCAATGCCTTCCGTAGGAAATCTTATAGCGGGTTTTCCGAACGTGAAAACCAAATTGTGGAACTCTTAAGTCAGGGAGCCACCTATAAAACAATTGCCGAGGAGCTTTTTGTCTCTCCGAGCACCATTAATTTTCACATTCAGAATATCTATCTGAAACTGGATGTGAATTCAAAGTCTGAAGCCCTTCAAAAGCTTCAGAACCTGGACTGTGCCTAAGTCCGAGAGTGGGGGGGAGCCCCTACTCAGGTTATCCGAACTTTCGGGTGACCACCAATAGTTGCTTTGTGGGAATTGCTGCTATGGTACCGGTTAACCGGCCTGGATTTTTCCAGGTTGGTTGCCGGTATTTTGGTTTACCAGAGGCATAGTTCTGGCAAGCTCTCAGGCCGATTGGGATTGGTGTTTCTTACTGAGGACATAATACATATTGAGCTTGCCTCTATTTTTTACTGCAATGTTTCCGCGAGCCTCACACTCAAAATGGTCCTTAATCCGGTCATACGTGTTTTCGGCAATATTGATTTTACCTTCTTCTGAAGCCGATTCCATTCTAGCGGCAATATTAACGGTATCCCCCCAGATGTCATAGGCGAATTTTTTGGTGCCGACCACTCCGGCAACCACCGGTCCGGAATTGATCCCGATACGGATATCAAAACGCACATGGTCCTCTGAGCTATCTTTTTTGGCTGCCTCTACGAATTCCAGGATTTCCCTGGCGGCCTCCACGATGCGTACTGCATGATCTTCTAACGGGTAGGGCAGACCACTGGCACACATATAGGCGTCGCCAACGGTCTTAATCTTTTCCAGGCCGTATTTGTCCATTAGGGTATCGAAGTGGGAAAAGTAATAGTCTATACTCTTTACCAGTTTCTCGGGATCCAGACTCTCTGCATGACTGGTAAATCCCTTAAAGTCTGTAAAAAGCACGGAGACCTCATCGAAGCGCTGCGCTTTCACCCGACCTAAATTTTTAAGCTCCATTGCGGTTTGTTGGGGCAGTATATTGAGCAATAAGCCGTCGGATCGATCCCGTTCCTCAGAGATGATTTTATTGGTGTTTTTAATAAACCGATATCTTCGGTAACTGCCTATGGCAACAACAATCAATAATAAGGCGGTAATCCCAGCAGCCCATAGTCCCAGGCGTTGACGCCTTTGTTGGAGTGCCTGGAGTTCAAGTTCATTCTCCTGTCTAAGTACTTGAATTTCAGCCCTTTCCCGTTCCAGTCGCGTCATGTCTACAGTAGCCAGTCCCATAGAGTCTTTATAGGCCATGTGCTGGCTTAAATGGACATAGGCTTCTTTGTAATTTCCGGTAATTGAATCGACCCGGGCAAGAATCTCACTTGATTGGCTGATCTGAGGTTTATCCCCTTGTTGTAAGGCACTATTCAGGCTTTGTAGGGCTACCTCATGGGCTTTTTGGTATTTGCCCAGTTCTAAGTACACTGCTGCCAGCGATTCCTGATAGGCGGAAACATGATCTCCGTATCCCGCCTGGGTAAGCAGTTCGATAGCCTGGGTTAAATTCTCTTCGGCCTTATTATAATTCCCGAGACCCGCATAGGCCCTCCCGAGGTTTCCAATTACAGAATAAGACTCGGTTTTGGCATCCAATTGTTCGAAAATTTCACCTGCCTCTTCCAAATACTCTTGCGCTTTTTGGGGCTGCTCAATGGTAAGGTATGTATCACCGAGGTTAAATAAAGCCACACCGAGTTGTCTGTCCATGACAGGATTATCATCCTCTTCCATTTTTCTGAAACTAGCAATACATTTCAGGTAAGTCTCCTCTGCCCTGGTGTAATCCTGCGCTTCGGCATATGTATCAGCCAACGATAAGTTTGCAGAGGCTTCTCTAAATGCATAGCCGTACTTAGCTGCAGTCTCGGCGCTAAGGTGAAAGACCTTGATTGCAGCTGGAAGATCCCCCATAGTGAGTAAAATATATCCTTTATGAAGATACCCGTCTGCGAGAGCTTCTGAGTCCGCCAAACGCTTTGAAAGAGCGATTAATTCTTCCGAATATTGCAGGGCTCTTTGAGGATCACTCATTTCATGAAACGATAGAAGTTTGAGTAATTTCAGTTTCTCAGCGCCTTTCAGGGTGTCGGCCTTGTAAATCACTCGAAGACTATCTGCAATGCTTTGTTGCTGGCTATGTAGCTCTACAAAAAAAACAACAAAAAACAGAATTACACAAAATCTGCGGAATAGACTGGACCTCGAAGTATAAAGGACATTCAATACCATTCTCACGAATTTAGAGATCTACTGAAACTTAAGATCCTTTATTAAATTTTTTAAACGTTTCCATCAAAGCTGTACGCAAGGCATCGTTGTGTCTCATACTTTTAATATTATGTATAAGCAATTTATAAGACAACTTAGAGCCAGGTTTTAGTTTCGGGTCTATTATGATCTGTTTGGAGACGCCTACATCGTTAGTCAGTGTAAAGATCAAATTATATTTCTCAGGATGATCCTGTTGAAATTCTTCTTTGGTCCAAGCCAGAATTCCTTTTCCAGAGCCGATAAGTAGGGTTCTGTCAAATATTTCTGTCCCGCCCTTAATTTCAATAGCATCCAAGGAAAGCGAAAAGCCTGTCCTGTCTTTGTTCTTTTTAAACCTGCCCAGCCAAAGTACAATACTAGAAGGGAACACTTCCGATTCAAATTCTTCTAGCTTTGGACCATTATTTTGCCCGAAATTATCAGCCAAAGTACAGTATTTGTCTGCCGCCCCCGGGTTATCGAATAGCTTTTTAGCATTTTTTACGACGAGTTCGATAATAGTCAGATCCCCTTCTAGAGGACCTTGCGACGGGATAACTGGTGCGTTCATAATGATCGTTTTAGTGGTTATGTGTGGAGTTATAAAGGAATGGACTTATGGAGCCAATAACTCAGTTTATGAAGTTATCTGGTTGTGAAAATTATTTCGTTTCTCTGATCCCCGTCCAGTTCTTAATTCTATAATTGTAGCTCCAAACGGAATCGTACATTTTTTTCAGATGATGAGTGGATTAATTCACTCTTAATCACTTTTCCCTTAAGGTATTAAAAATCAATGAGAATTATACGACTCTATTCCCCAAATAAGACTTGCGTACTATTAAATAAGAATAGTCGATGCTTTTAAAATACCAGGCTCGCTCTAATTATTCTTAAGACCCATGTGCACTTAAATATCCTTAAGTAATCTGAAGTACTTTCGCCAGGACCTAGGGTGTGTCCCTGTACTTTTCAAACCACATCAGTACACTGGCGATTTTGGCGATCAGGTTGCTGGGCCGGTTGGCAATCCCATGGGACGCTCCCGGAATCCGAACCATGGCCGTTTCAACCCCCTCGAGTTTGAGGGCCGCATAGAACTGTTCTGACTCTGCAATGGGCGTTCGGTAGTCTTCCTCCCCGGTTAGGAGCATGGTCGGGGTCGTGACGTTTGCAACGTAGCTCAATGGCGATCGTTTCATATAATGCTCAGGATCTTCCCAGGGTTTTGTGGGAAACCAGTATTTATAGAAAAAGGCCGGATTGTCTGCATAGAGTACAAAACTGTACCAGTTGATGACAGGTTTGGCCACCACGGCGGCCCTAAAGCGGTCGGTTTTACCCACAATCCAGGCGGTCAGCACACCACCGCCGCTACCCCCGGTGACAAATAAGTTCCCGGCATCCACATAGCCTTTGGCCAGGAGCGCGTCAACCCCGGACATCAGGTCTTCGTAGTCGTGGTTTGGGTAATCGTGGTGGATCAAATTCCCGAATTCCGCGCCATAACCACTACTTCCCCTGGGGTTGGTATAGAGCACCACATATCCTGCTGCGGCATAGAGCTGTACTTCAGAGGAAAAAACAGATCCGTAGCTCGCAAAGGGCCCCCCGTGGATCTCGAGGATCATAGGATATTTTTTGTTGGGATCGAAATTCGGCGGTTTGACGATCCAGCCCTGGATTTCCCTTTGGTCAAAGGAAGATTTCCAACGTAATTCTTCTATGTCGCCCAATTCCCTGAAGGCGAAAAGGTCTTCATTCAGGCGGGTTATCCTTAAGGATTCCTTCCGATTGTGGACGGCCAGGTCAGCCGGCTGCCCTGTATTTCCCAGGGTATAGGCGATAGTGCCATCTGAGGCCACCGAAAAGTCGGCTGCGTTGTAAGGTCGGCCCAGGGATAAACCGCCCAGGCCCTCAAGCGCCGTTTGCACTTTGCCGGACGCAATGTTGAGTTTCCCGACTTTGGTATCCCCATTGTCGTCGTATTGGAAAAAGAGGTTTTTCCCATCTCCGGACCACTGCACATTCCCGATATCGCGGTCGAAATCCCCGGAAACCTGTCGCGGGTTAGTCCCGTCTGCATTCATCAAATACAACTTGTCCAACTGATACCCCCGGTATTTGTCATCCAGCCCAACGTAGGCGATTTGTTTGCCATTCGGAGAAACTTTGGGATTGTTGTCGGGCCCCATACGGTCCGTCAGGGCAGTGATCGCACCACTACCCAGGTCCAATCGATAGACTTCTGAGTTCCCGGGATTGTAATCGGCATCTTCCCGGAGGTTGGCACTGAAGTACAGGGACCTGCCGTCTGAACTCCATGAGGGGGTACCGTGGTTTTGTGCCCCTGAGGTGAGTTGTTGAGGGGTGCCCCCATCTGTGGAAAGCATGAAAATTTGGCGATTCCCGGATTTCAGATACCCAGCGCCGTCTCCGCGGTACCGCAAATCGTCGATGTATTTGGGGGGCTCGTTCCATTTGGCCCCTTCGGGTTTGGCAGGTAGCTTTATGGG
>CAZEQO010000035.1:0-715 GCA_964514365.1 uncultured Robiginitalea sp.
TACATCCCCGGGGTTCGCGGATATGCTATAAGCCCCTGAAGCATCTGTAAAGGTTGAAGCCCCTCCCCCTTCGACGGTTATAGCCACATCAGAAAGGGGGGCCCTTCCGTCTGAAACGGTACCGCGAATGGTTTTCTGTGTTTGCTGGGCCATGGCCAGCGGGCCGATTAAAATGAGTAATATCCAGAACTTTTTCATAGCAGATGTTTTTAACTACCTTAAAGATAAGCCTTTAAATGTTAAAAAAATTAAAAGGAATTCGTTTTACGAAGTTTTTTGAACCCGAACTCCGTCACCGATTCAAAAAATGACAAAGCGAACTTAAAAACCCCAGACGGCACTCTATGAATATTCAAAGCCAACAGCAAAAAACATGCCGATTCTATGGGTTTTTATCTTATCGGGGAATAAGGTGTAATTCCGTCTGCCTCCCATTGACATAGCGGAAGCCGTCAGTACCATAAAATCCCGCCTCTTCGAGCATAATCCGGATGTCCCGTTTCCATTCAGGCAGGGTTACCGTAGTATTGAGTTCTATGGCATAAACCGTATTCGGGTGTAGTGGGTATGCGCTCCCATCTTCTGTTTTCACCCCGTCCTGTGCGTCCCACATCCCAATGGTAGTACCCGCAGAATGTCCATAAGTTCCCAATGGATGCGTATAGATGGCTGGTTTTAACCCTTCCTTCCTGCCCTGGGCGAGGGAGGTCGCCAG
>CAZEQO010000035.1:725-21340 GCA_964514365.1 uncultured Robiginitalea sp.
TGGGATCTCTTTTTTGCAATGACCACAATGTGGCTCATAAAAAACGACAATTGTATATTGAGCATCAATTTCGCCGGTTTTCATATTGCCGGTGAGCAGGTCCTGTACCCGATTGCCATCAGCAAGGGCTTTTCTCAGGAATTCGGGGGCTTCAGTTTCCCCCGGCTTTAGAACATAGGCCAGTTGCTGACAATCGGTGTTCAATCGCAGATAGGTAATCCCAAAATCACAATGCAACAGGTCCCCGGGCAGGATCACCATACCTTCCGGCCGGTCCGAGAAGGAATACAGATGTCCCTCCAACCGATCGGCACTGCGTTGTATATCCACCGTTGGATGAAACCAGGTTTCAAGACCCATAGAAGTAACTTTTTCCCGCATCCACCACTCCACTTCAGAAGTCGTTGTAACCCCCGGGGTGATAACACTGGTGGAAAAGGCCTCTGCGATAATATTATGGGTAATATTGACCAAATGAGACATGAGGACCATTTCCCTTTCCGTCCGCGTTTCAATCCAGGACACGGCAAGATCCTCAGCCGAGACGACCCTGGATCGATATTTGGAGGGAAGGTATTCCATAAATAAATCGTAATCCGTTTTATCCAAACCATCCGCTATATTGTGATCCCGGGAGTAGTTCAGACCAATTTTGTTGGGATTCCGCTCTGAGATCAGGTCCATCAAACGATTCCACTGGTCAGGTTCCTGCTCTTTGTCCCATGCGGATACAATGCTTTCGCCAATATTGTAACGCGCGACGGCCAGTTTATCGATTGTCCCTTCGGAGGCATCCCTGTAAAACAGGAGAATGGTCCTCCTTCGCGCATTGAGCCAGGTGGCCGGCAGCATGGTCCTCAGCACAGGATCCTCATTGTACTCTCTGGAGATGAGCACCCACATATCAATACCCGCGCGGTCCATCAGTACCGGTAGAAGGGAATCCAGGCGTTCTTTCAGGAGTTCATCAACGACCTTTGCGCGTTGTACTTCGGGCAGTACACTCTGAGAAATCCCCAAAAGACACCAGAACAGGGCAATTACAACTAATATATTTTTCATCCTCTATTCACCGTTAAACAATTCCTCTATGATTTCAGCCCGCTGGATTTTGCCGGATTTCCCCTCCTTGAAGGCTTCCAGAAAATATACGGCTTTGGGCACTTCGTACTTCTCCAGTGCACTGGAATCCTGAACTTTTGCCAAAAGTCCCTCATCTGGACTTCCCTCAGCGACTAAGACCAGTTTTTCCCCCAACTCTGCATCGGGAATCCCTGTGAGGAAAAATCGTCTCTGAAGAATAGGCTCGAGGCGGGTCTCCAGGAGTTCGGGTACCAGTTTCACCCCTCCCGAATTTACAATATGATCCGCCCTCCCCAGCCAGTAAAAGCTCTGGGCATCCTGCATTGAAACCAGATCGTTCGTTTGAATGGGGTCTTTGGAAAGGAATGGAACGTGAACCACAAGGCAGTCGTTTTTATCCTGCTCAAGTGTTATTCCGGGCAGGGCCTGAAACGCAGGCACCTCCCCGGGGGCATCCTCATTTTCGGGGGGATTGAGTTGTCGTAAAGCGATATGACTTGCGGTTTCACTCATACCGTAGCTTTCATAGACGATCGTATTTTTTCCAACAAGCGCTTCCCGCAGTTCTTTGGAAACCGGGGCCCCACCTACAAGAACCTTCCCTATACGGTCGATTTCTTTCAGGGATGCCTGCAGTTGCATAGGCACCATGGCTGCAAAATCGAAATCCCCTGTCACCGACCACAGCGGAGTCCGTTCCGGGGCCACAACGGTCAATTGCCATCCGAGCGTTAAAGCGCGAACCACCATCATTTTTCCGGCAATACTGCTTAGAGGTAAGCACAAAAGAGCCCGTGTTCCTTCTCCCAGATCCAAAAAACCCCCGGTGAGCAATGCGCTTTTGACCATGGCCTTTTTAGATAAGTATATCTCTTTGGGGGATCCGGTGGAACCCGAAGTTCTTTGCAGAATGTTTTCAGACTCCGAAATCCAATCCAGTAAAAAATCGCCGATCTCCCTTTCATAGGAATCACCTTCCTTCACCAGGCTATAGGCCACCTCACTCAAATCAGCATAGGCTATGGGCAGGCCATTAAAGGAAAATGCAGTATTGAATTCAGTTACCATGATGTATCTTCTTTTAAAAGTTTAAGGGCTTCTTCCCGGGACAAAACCCTGCCGGTCAGGCGCTCCTTCCAATTCGTCCAGCCGTACTTTTTTCCAAAAAAATACAACAGCAGGGGTAAGACCACAAAAGTAGGAATATAAGCGTCCCAAGTGAGATCAGGCGGTGCGACGTTTTTGAGAATAGAATCCGTTTGGAAGGCGGTCCAGTCTGCGGTCACCAAAAGTGCAGTCACCAAATTATTGGCGGCATGAAAGCCCAGGGCGAGTTCCATCCCTTCATCCATCAGGGTAATGATGCCCAGAAAAAGCCCTGTGCCTATGTAAAAAACCATAATGCCCGGGCCTAGTTTTTCCACCTCCGGATTTGCCATATGCGCCAACCCAAAAATCGCCGAGGTCACCAGCAGGGGCACCCAGCGGTTCCTAAAAATAATCCCCAGGCCCTGCATCATATGGCCGCGGAAGAGGTATTCCTCAAAACTGGTTTGCAGGGGAATGAGCAGAATGGCAACTACGGCCAGTTTAAGAAAGGCCGGCCAGTTCAAATTCAGGACATAGGTTTCGGGAGATGTATAATAGTCGAGCAGGGTGAAGCCTATGGTTAGCGCGCCCCAGAGGGTAAAGGCATAAAGGATCCGGTTCCAGTCTATCTTTTCCCGGGCTGTGGTCAGGGAACGGATAGACTGTGGATGCACCAGTTTCGTCCACCCCAGGACCAGAAAAAGCCCCGCCGCGAGAGGCAATAACCCCATGATAAGGACGATATTCGTGCCAACCTGGGCAATCAGGTCGGCCATCATATCTTCCACACTAACCGGAGAGTTTATCGTGAGAATATAGTTCCATGTCATTAAGGCGATAAACCCAGTGGGTAATACGAGGTATTTCCAAAGCCCCAGGTCTCCCCTGTATCCCTGTTCTATGTACATAATCTATAAATCTTTTGAATATCCCAGGTTTCCCTGGAGTTGTAGCACAAGTTGCCATTTCGCACCTGGAGGGGACTGTCGAAATTATTTGTAAATAAACTACCCGTTCCCAACCCTTGCGGCATGTCTGTGCCCAAGGTTGAGGTCCACTGGGCTATGGCATTGAGGCCGATGTTACTCTCCAGCGCGCTGGTCCCCCACCATCCGCAATTCTGCATTTCGGCGAGTCGAATCCATTCTTCGCTGCCCCAATATCCCCCCACCAAACTGGGTTTAAGGATAATGTATTGTGGGCGGATGGCCTTCAGTAATTCCGATTTGGATTCCGTCTGCAAACATCCGATCAACTCTTCATCCAAAGCAATGGGCAGGGGCGTCCTGCCACAGAGTTCCGCCATTTGATCCGTTTGTCCTGCGCCTATAGGTTGTTCTATAGAATGCAATTGCAACTCGGACAGCCGTTTTAACCGCTCCAGGGCTAAATCTGCTGGGAAAGCCCCATTGGCATCCACCCGGATTTCGAGGTCCCCCACACTGAATTCCCGACGTATTTCCTTCAGCATTTCGAGTTCCTCCTGAAAATCCAGTGCCCCGATCTTTAACTTCAGGCAGGTAAAACCTTCTTCCAGCTTTGCGGTCACCTGCTGTTTCATAAAGCTGAGATCGCCCATCCAGATAAGGCCATTGATCGGCAGGGGCTCCCCGTTGATAAAGGGAGCTTCTTTAAAAAGGATAAACGGATTGGGGGACGCTATGGACCGAAGCGCCTGCTCCATGGCAAATACTATGCTGGGGTATGAAATAAATGCAGCCCACGGTTCGGGCTCCCCGGATTCCAAAGCCCGGCAGGCTTGTTCGAGTTGTATTCCATAGTCCGGTACATCATCCGAGCTCAGCCCCCTAAAAAGTCCGGCTTCCCCAATTCCAAATCGATCCTGATCTTCCAATACAATGAAATAGGTGTCTTTTTGGGTGAGTACACCCCGGGAAGTGCCTCCCGGTCGCTTGAAGTCGAGGGTGTATTTTAAGAAGGATGCTTTCATACAGGCCCTCAAATTTACGTATATTTTCCATCCGAAACATCGGATAGCCATGGAAGTAAAGAATAAGGTAATATGGATTACCGGGGCCTCTTCGGGTATTGGAAAATCCCTGGCGATTTTGGCGGGTGAAAAAGGAGCCCGACTCATCCTCTCGGGAAGAAATACAGCCCGGCTAACAGAGGTTCAAAGAGCTTTGCCAGATCCTGACCGCGCGCGCATACTTCCCATGGATCTGGGCAATCTGGGATCTTTAGGGGAATGTGTAAGGGAGGCACTCGGTTTTTTTGACGGCATCGATATTCTGGTAAACAATGCGGGTATTAGTCAGCGTTCCCTGATTGCAGATACAGATATGGAGGTCTATGAAAGACTGATTCAGGTAAATTACTTGGGAACGGTAGCCCTCTCCAAAGCATTGCTCCCCCACTTTATCGGGGTGCAAAACGGGCATTTTGTAGTTGTGACAAGCCTGATGGGGAAATTCGGATCCCCATGGCGCTCGGGGTACTGTGGTGCCAAACACGCCCTGCACGGTTTTTTTGACGTACTTCGAATGGAGCACCAGAAGGATAATATTGCCGTGACCTTAGTCTGTCCCGGTTTTGTCAACACGGACGTCGCAAGGAACGCGCTTACGGGAGATGGGTCGGCCCAGACCCGTCAGGATCAGGCCACGGCCGGGGGGATGGATCCGGGTCGTTTTGCCCAGAAAATGCTCAAAGCCATCGAAAAACGCAAAATGGAAGTGTATATCGGGGGAAAAGAGGTCTCAGGAGTATACATGAAACGGTTTTTTCCCGGGTTACTGCACAAACTGGTCTTGCGGAGCAAGGTGGTCTAAAGCGTGAGAGCCTCTCCAATTTCTGGCAACAGGAGTGTTTTTCCCCCCTCCTGAAAAGTTTTAATTGCTGCATCAGTATCAATGGTGATATAGCCGAAGGTATTGTAGTGCACCCCCATCACCCGGTCGCAGTCCACAAAGCCAGCTGCCAGTAGCGCATCCGATACACCCATCGTAAAATTATCACCAATAGGCAGAATGGCTAAATCCAGTTTTCCGTAGAGCGGAATGAGTTTCATATCTGCGTGCAGGGCGGTATCCCCTGCGATATAAATCATCTTCCCCCCGGATTTTAACAAAAATCCACCGGGTTGCCCCCCATAAGTCCCGTCGGCAAACGAAGAAGTGTGCACGGCATTGACATATTTTAACCAGCCAAAGTCAAAATCCCGGGCCCCTCCATGGTTCATGGGATGACCCTCAAATCCCTTATTCTGATAATACGTCACTATCTCGTAATTGCTGATAATGGGCGCCTGAGTCCTGCCGGCAATGGCCTCCACGTCCAAAACGTGATCCTGATGGGCATGGGTCAGCAATATAACATCCGGATTCAGGGCCTTTATATCCACCTTTCCGGCGGCCAGTTCATTACCCGTTATAAAAGGGTCTACAAGAATCCTGTGCGTATCTGTTTGGATGTCGAGGGCAGCGTGCCCGAGGAAGGAAATTTTCATGGGAGTTTTCGTTTCTCCCAAATTTATTTAAAATTGAACCAAAAACGAACCCCTTCGGCTGTTTTATCGATGTTAAGAGTGGACTGCAACTGGTTGACCAGTCTTTTGATCAGGCGGATTCCCATGGAGTTTTCCGACCGGCTCTCGGAATCCTCGGGAAGTCCGACCCCGTTGTCCGTATATTCGAAAAACCCACCTTCTTTGGTGTTTTGAATATGAATATATATTCTTCCGTTTTCAAAGTCCTCCGGAAAGGCGTACTTAAAGGAGTTTGATACGAGTTCATTAAGAATCAAACCTATAGGTATGGCCCTGTCAATATCCAATTCAACACCTTCAGCGTCAATGGTGATGTTGATACTATGGCCCCCTTTTCTATAAACGGATTGAATACTGTTGATCAGGCTTTCGATATACCCCTGCATTTCGATGACCGAGAGGTCGTCGTTCTGATAGAGTTTCTGATGGATGAGCGCCATAGCCTTAACCCGGGTTTTACCTTCCTCCAAGGCTTCAATGGCGGCTTTACTCCGGGTATTCTTGGTTTGTAAACTCAGCAGGCTGGAGACCATTTGCAGGTTGTTCTTTACCCGGTGGTGAATCTCCTTGAGGAGGGAGTCCTTTTCTACCAACGAATTTTCGATAATCCGCTTTTGTTCGGCAATCAGGCGCTGATTCTTAATACTCTTCAGATAGGCATACACCAAACCGGCAAAACCAAGGAGGGTGAAAACCAGGGAGATAAATACCAGGTTAATCCGCATATCCTGGGCCTCCATAACTTCGCGACCCTGGGCGAGCATTAGTTCCTGCTCCTTATTCTTTAATTTTTCTTTTTCGAGTTCTTCACTCGCTACAATAGTGACCAGTCGCTCCTTTTGGTTAAAAGCCTCAAGGGCATTGATGGAATCCTGCAGGCGCATGGCGTTTTTCAAATAAACCGCCTCCCTCCCGGAGTCCCCCGTGGCTCTGTAATAATCGGCAAGCATCCTGTTTCGGCGTATCTGCAATTCCGGTTGAGAAGTATCGAAATCACCCGTCAGGTATTGCCTTGCTTTCCGGTAATTTCCCAGGTCCAGATAGGCTGACGCCAGGGCCAGAATATTTATGGCCTTTTCATCCTTGTATGCCTCGGAAGACAAAGAACTGAGGACCCCAAGGCTGTTTTCCAGATAAGGCAGGGCTTCCTCCTGTTCGTTCTGAAGGATGTGGGCTTTCCCAATATTTCCCTCAACCACGGCCTTCAAAAGGCTTGCGTTATCAATTTCCTCCCGCGTGCGCACCTGGTTGATGTCATTTACAAAAACGACAATATACCCCTGAGCCTTCTTAAAATAAGTCATGGCCGTAGCCGAGGACTTTTCACTGAGCAGGAATTGACCAATCTGATTGTTGTAGACGGCCTGTTGATAAAAATCCGAGGAATCTACGGTCTTCTTTACCTCTTCGATATATTGTTCCATCGCCTTGCGATGCAGGCCCAGATTGGAGTAGATATCGTAAAAACTGACATCTTCCGAGATACCAAATTGACGTTTGCGCTCGCGGATTTCGATTTGCTTATCAAACTGCCTGAGCTTCCCGTAATTCTCATCCATCAGGTTCAACAGCCTCTGGAGGCTGAGTGTATCCATGGATTCCAGCTCGGGATAAAGCTCCTGGCTCAGGGAGGCAGCGCGTTTATAGTTTCCGAGATCGTAATACAGCTGGGCGCGAATCAGGTGATAGGTGCGAATGGCAGCAGAATCCTGCTGTTGAATAGCCGAACTCAGGTCGGCATTTATACGATCCAGCCAATCGTACGCAGAATGAAAAGTGTACCGGTCGCTGGTCTGGTAAAAATATGAAAGCTTCTCCTCTGCTGTTTCTTTCTCGCTATAGGTCTGCAAAAACGATTCCCCCGGCATGGCGAAGTCCTGCCCTATTCCAGGTGCCGGGAATACAAGGGCTGCCAGAAAACATAAAATGATCAGTGATTTTTTCATAAATCCGCCTCGCAACAGTCATAAGATAAAAGGGGCTGTCGCATCTCAGTTATTCAAAATTACCTTTATCTAACGGAAATCTCCTTCTTTTGTTGTCAATTACAATCATTCTGTGGGGATTGACAAAAAGGAGTTTGTCAGGCGGTCTTGAAAAAAAGAAAAGGCCATGTACACAAGTACACAGCCTCTTCATCTACATGTAAGATTTGGGATCTTAACTAAAGACTTTTCAAAAATAGAATTTTGAAGCACCTGCCCGACTGTTTTGTTGTGTAGGCCTGAATTCTTGTTGTGAAACGGGGATTCTATGATTATTATTCCTTTTAAAAGTCCCCAATACAACCCACGTCAATGGTATTTTACCAAAAACACACCAGTACTGCCTAAGTTAGTCATCAGTACTCCATAAGACAGTCATCATTTGAAAACGGTCTGAAATCAGAAAGAGCCTTGCCGTTTGACAAGACTCTTTCACGAGAACACTATATGAAAATGAAAAATGAAAATTTATCCTTTAATCCTGAGACGAATATAGGCCCGTTGTTCACACAGGCCAATTTATTGTTGTGAAGTAACAGATTTTTGTGGTGAAGACGGAAATTGTGCCTTTCATGAAGGTCTGAAATCAGAAAGAGCCTTGCCGTTTGACAAGACTCTTTCACGAGAACACTATATGAAAATGAAAAATGAAAATTTATCCTTTAATCCTGAGACGAATATAGGCCCGTTGTTCACACAGGCCAATTTATTGTTGTGAAGTAGCGAATTTGTGTGGTCTGGACCCCTTTTATGCACTTTTAGCCCATTGGCAAGCCTGGAAAAATGCGACTTTATCCCGGACGTATTGAGAGTTGTAAAGGTTTACAAATGATGAATATGTCATAGAGGCCCGGAAACCTTTACAAAGTCTTGCGAACCCCAGGGGTCGGGAGCGGCGGAAAGCCCTTCCAAATATTCAATAGACAGAAACTCGGGACTAGGAATTCATGGCGGAGATAATAAACTCCTTAAAGTCCTTGGAAATAGGAATAAGCGTACCATTGATCAGAATATCCCTGGTATTGATCCCGTCGATATGGTCCACATTTACAATGTATGATTTATGCGCCCTGTAGAATTTGTTCTGGGGTAGCTTCTCCAGATAATTCTTTAAGGGTGAGCGCACCAGAAATTTTTTATCCTTGGTGTTGACTTCCAGATACACATTGTCCGCTTTGATAAACCGGATATCGTCAAAGTAAATCCGGTAGTACAGATGTTGTTTTTTTACAAAAATCGAATCCTTCAGGACGGAGTTTGAAGTGAATCCTTCACCGGCTACATGATCTGCGGCTTCAGCCGCTTTAGACTTTTTTCCAGGCTCGAAGTTGGAAAGTGCAATTTCAATAGAGGTATACAAATCCTGCTGTTCGAATGGCTTTACCAGGTATCCGTTTGGCTGCACGGTCTTGGCATTTTCAACAGTGGCCCGGTCCGAATTCGAAGTGACGAAAATAAAAGGGATGTCATAGGACTCCCGTATATGCTTACCGAGATCTATTCCGGTTTTATCCGAGGCCAGGATGATATCGATCAATACCAGATCGACCTGATTGTTTTTAAGCACTTCCACCGCTTGTTCGTAAACGATGACGTTGTCGACAATTTCATAGCCGATTTCCTCGAGCATGGATTGCATGTCATCGGCGATAATTACGTTGTCTTCAACTATAAGTATTTTGATAGGTTCTTCCAAAATGACTATGGTTTAGCGGTTACAGGGTTAAAACTACGAAAAATAATAATTCACGGCCAAAAGCAGCAGCCCAATAGCAAATGTACTCAATGCCAACTTCTTCAATTCGGGATCAAGGGATGCCGGATCTGTTATACGGGTTACCGTTCTAAGGTGGATTCCTATGAATATAAAGGGGATCAGGCATGGTAAAAAATATAAAGGTTGATCCTGAATCAGGACATAGTAAAGAATTGCCAGAAAAGCCAGCAGGCAAAGTGCTATATGATAGCGCACCCCATTGGCGTACCCCATCTGAACTACCAGGGTTCGCTTGCCAGATCGGTTGTCTGATTCACGGTCCCGGAGGTTGTTGAGGTTCAGAACACCTGTGCTCAGGGCCCCTATGGCAATGGCTGGCAGAAAACACTCTAAAGCAAGGCTATGGGTAAACAGGAAGTAGGAACCCAGTACACTCAGCAATCCGAAAAATAGAAATACGAAGATGTCGCCCAGGCCTCTGTATCCATAGGCATCTGACCCGATGGTATATTTTATAGAAGCCCAAATAGCCGTACTTCCCAGCAGTAGGAAGAGCAGTAAATACCCCAGGGACTCCGTTCCAAAAGCATACAGGAGTGTTCCCAAAGTAAGCGCAGCGCTGGCTGTTGAACTCAGCCATATACCCCGGCGAAGATCCGAAGCGGAAAGGGCACCGCTCTGCATAGCGCGCTGGGGTCCGATCCTGAATTCATTGTCTGTACCCTTTACTCCGTCGCCATAGTCATTGGCGAAATTTGAGGTGACCTGATAGCCTATTGTGGTCGCGAGCATGAGTAAAAACAACCACCCGTCGGAATATCCCGAACCCAATGCGAGGGCCGTACCGGCTAGAATTCCAGAAAGAGAAAGAGGTAGGGTTCTTAAGCGGGCTGCGTGGACCCAGGCACTTAATTTTGTCAAGATTTGGGGTTTGGCCTATTCTTCGATTGCAATGCGTTTCCCATCCTGATACGAGGCGACAAAGGCGTCAGTAAAGCCCATATTCACCAATTCATTCTTAAAGTTGCGCGCTTCTTCCAGGGTCTCGAAATTCCCCAGGGAATAGCCGTAAAAGGGATTGTTTTTTACAAGGATCGTATTAGTCAGAGCTTCGGGGGCAAGGTTAAAGTTCTTATCCACAAATGCCTTGACCTGTACCGAATAAATTTTTTCTTTTTCAAGAAACTCCTTGGCCAGGTAGAATTCGCGAACCAGGCTCAGCTCTTCGTTTTGTTTGCGAAGACTACTCATCCTGCGGTCCATCGCATCGATACTGTCCCATACTCCTGCCATGTCTCTGGCTTTTGGCCCGGAACTGAGCCCCATGCTAAAGGAAGTTACGGCCAAAGCTGCGATCAGGAACAACACTGTGACTGCCGCGAAAATATTCCGCTGGATTCCCTTCCGCTTTAATTCCTGATTTTTATGTTTGATCTGATCGAGAAGACGCTCATTGATGATCTGAGCTTTATCGATGTCTTTATGCAACTCCAGCAGATCACTTTCCTCTATGAATGGCATATCTGGGGACTTTTTGGTGTTTAGGGCGAAGGTAACTAAAATGCTGCGATTCCACAAAAGGGAAACTAGCATTCTCAACCCCCACAAAAGGGGGCTTCACGCTCTGTCCTCTATGAATGGTTCTCAGCTTCGGTAAGGTAAATTCCATCAGGGCGTATTTCAATTTTACGCTCCCGATACAATATCCCAATCCCCTTTTTGAAAACCTTCTTGCTCATCTGCAACCGATCCTGAATTTTTTGGGGATCCGATTTATCGTGCAGGGGCAATGTACCCCCGGAGGCCAGGAGCTCTTCGTAAATGCGCTCCGCCGCCGGCTCCAGTTTTCGATAACCGATGGGCTCCAGAACAATATCCAGTTTCTGATCCGGCCTAATGGTTTTAACATAACCGGTAAGGGCACTCCCTACGGCTACTTTACGATGAATCTGATCCCTGAAGAGTAAGCCTTCATGCCGGTTTTCCACCACAACTCCATATCCAAGCGGGGTTTCCTTATAAACCAGAAGGGAGACCTTCTGACCTGTAGTTACAGTCAGTTCAGTATTGTCTAAAAATCGATCGAGACGGGCCGAAGCAACCAATCTCGAGGATTTGGGGTCTAAATAGCAATAGACCACATACTCGGCCCCTTCCCTCATCTGAACAGGTTGCTCACGGAATGGGACGAGCAGGTTTTTCTCCAGACCCCAATCCATAAAAGCCCCGTGTTGGTTTACCTCCGAAACTTTAAGGGCCGCAAAAGTATCCCTGAGAATACCCGGGGTGAGCGTTGTAGCGACGGGTCGCTCTTCGCTGTCCAGATAACAGAAGACTTCGAGGGTATCCCCTATTTCGATTGAACCGGGAACATATTTGAGAGGCAAAAGGATTTCGGCCTCTTCCCCGCTTCCCAGAAACAAGCCCACCCGGGTGTCCCTTAAAACGCTAAGGGTGTTGTACTTCCCCAATTCAATCATAGTGTTCCAGCTGTTGTGTCCCAGGGGTTCAAGGCCAGGGAATGTTTATTTATATGCGTCTTCTTTTTTAAAACGACGCGCGAGGATGTAATAGACAACGGCCCGATGCTTATTCCGTTCAGAAGTTCCATATTCCCGGATCACTTCCTTGATAGCGTACATCAGGTGCGGGCCATCCTCCAGCCCAAGTTTTTTGATCAGGAAATTCGTTCGGACGGTTTCCAGTTCAGACTCATCACTACCGGAGACAAAAGAGGCATCCCGGTTATAGATCGCCGGCCCCAGACCGGTGACCACTTTGTTGAGAAACTTCATATCGGGGGTTTCGGAGAACTTTTCTGATATATCCCCGGCGTATTCCGCCATAAGGGCATCTTTTTTCTTACTCATAGTATTGGTGTGTCAAAGGATGTTTGGAAGGCGACAAGATAGAAAATCAAAATAGCCCAGCAAAACGGTATCGTTGAGCTTTCGGGGGGTTTTTACTTCCAGCAATTTCGGAGCATCTGAGGATTCATAAAACGTTTGAAGGGCTGCAGCCAGTTCCTGATCGGTCTCAGCCCCCAGATAGTCCAGGCCGAAAGCCTTACAGAGTTGGGGTATGGAGCGATCCTGTACGGTCTCAAAGAAAGTTTCAAAATCAGTTCCTTCCTTTTTGCCAGGTAAGATCCTGAAAATACCTCCTCCCCCATTGTTGATTGCGATAATCCGAAAATCCGGCCGGACATAATTATTCCAGAGGGCATTGATGTCGTAAAAAAAACTGAGGTCCCCGGTAATCAGCAAAGTGGGTTCTTCCGAGGCTAAAGAAGCGCCAACGGCCGTTGAAGTACTCCCTTCAATACCACTGGTCCCCCTGTTGCAGTATACGGCATTCCCGGGGCCCATGGGAAACAATTGGGAATACCGCACTGTGGAGCTATTGGCCAGGTGGACCTGCATTCCGGGGGGAATGCAATTCAGGATCTGGTCAAAGGCCTTAAAATCAGAAAAGTCGATTTTTTCCAGGTAGGTCCGCTGCCCCTTTTCAATTACCTGCTTCATTTCTAACCAGGGGGCTTTAAAGGACAAACTGCCCGGAGGGACTTCAGCAAGAAAACTACGCAGGAAATTATCGGCGGGCATTCTGATGTGCCCTTTCAGCGCATAAAACGTATCGGGTGCATCGTGTTGGCCGATATGCCAATGTGTTTTCGGGGAATAATGCCTTAAAAACTGTTTGATTTTTTTGGAAACAATCATTCCACCCAGGGTTAACAATACGTCAGGCTTTAGTCTTTGAAAGTACAGGTCAGCCTCTTCAGAAGATTCCAGGGGAGCCAGGACACTGTCGATACTGGCAAAAAACTGAGGGTGGTGGATGTTGGAGGTGGTTTCGGTAAATACGAGGATCGAGGGATCCGAACCAAGGATTTCCAGCACGTCCGATTGAATGCTTTCCGGCGCCAACGCACCAATGAGAACCATCTTTCGTTGAGTAGCTTCCCAGGCACGCTTCAGGGGTTTCCAATCAGGAGCTTCGAACTCAGGAATACGTATTTCCCCCGGAGAAGGATTCACCGGAGGGAAATCCTGCATTCCGTAGAGGGGTTCCTCGAAAGGGGCATTGAGGTGAACCGGGAGCCGAAGCCCTATGGCCGTGTTAAAAGCCTTAGTGATCTCATTTTCATTTGCTGCTTGCCGCCCCTGCTGCAGTTCCTTCGGGGTCTGGGAAGAGTCAGGAGATGCTTCCTTATCCCAGCGGATGCTCCCGGTCGCATGCGTGAGATCCTGCGACAATGCGGCCTGGTAGCCGATGTGATTTCCAAAAACGCCGAACTGCCGGATGGTTTGCCCGTCTCCTATATCGATTTTGTAGGCGGGACGGTCTGCCGATAGGACAATTATGGGGATGTGGCTATAATAACTTTCCGCTACCGCAGGGTAATAATTTAGGAGGGCACTGCCGGAAGTGCAAACCAAAACGGGAGGGGTCTGACTCTGCTGGCTGAGTCCCAGTGCAAAAAAAGCTGCACTTCGCTCATCTACGATGCTGAAGCATTCAAAGAAAGGATCGGCAGAGAACGCCAGGATCAACGGGGCATTTCTGGAACCCGGCGAGATCACCACCTGACTTATTCCGTGGGCTTTACACAGTGATACCAGGGTATGTGCAAGAGGAATCTTTGAATACATCATAGCTTTTGCAAAAGTAAGTCGCCGGGGAGTCTTACCCAATGGGTTTCCAGGAATTCTCGAGCAGGGAAAGTACAGTAGTACTTTTTTCCTGGGTTTCCTCCCATTCGGCCTGAGGATCTGAATCTGCCGTAATACCTCCACCCACATAAATGTGTGCCCTCCCATTGCGGATTTGGATACAGCGCAAATTGACATAGACCGTAAATCCTCCCTGTCGTTCAATCCCTATTTCTCCCAGGTACCCGGTGTAGTACTCCCGGTTGTAGTTTTCGTTTTCTTTGATAAAACACCGGGCCTTGTCCCTTGGCAAGCCACAAACGGCCGGAGTCGGATGAAGCGCATTTAATAAGGTCCCCGCTTTGGTCAACGGCAGGGGCACTTTTATTGTCGTACCCAGATGCCAGAGCTTACCCGCCTGAATGTTGGTCAGAGGTCCGATCTCAGGCTCGAGTTCCAGAGCCCGCATCTGGTCTGCAATGAAATCGGTAACGACTCCCTGCTCGTGGAGTTCCTTGGAGGTCCATTCATATGTCTTCAAATTGGGATCTGCACTCCGGGTTCCGGCGAGCGAGAGGGTTTGCCCGTGCCCTTTATAGGACTCCAGGAGCAATTCAGGGGTTGCGCCCATCCAGGTTCCCACACCGGGATGGTGAAATAAATAGGTAAAAGCAGTGGGATAGGACTGCATCATTCCGTAGGCCGTATTGAACAGATCGGAAGTCAAAGGGATGGAAAACCTCCTGCTGACAACAACCTTTTCAAGCGAATCTGCCCCGATGCTCTTTTTTGCCTCTGCTACCAGATCTAAATGAATTTCCCGTCCCACGGGATTTGGAACGGGATCTTTGAGTCGGATTGGGTCTTTTGCGGGTTTGTACTTACACTGATAAAAGACGTCGGGTTTGAGGAAAACCGGGGGTGCATCGCCCTGGTTCCGATCGAACGGAGCCATCACAAATCCGGGACGTTCAAAATCCAGAGTGGTGTGCAGGCTCTTATCGGATTGAAGCAAAGCGCTTATCAGCTTAGCCCCGGGCTTTTTATACAAGACAAAAGGAAGATTTCTGCCAAAGTGATCCCTCAGCAATCCAAACAGGGCCTTGCGCTTTATCTTATTTGGTGATGGCAATTGTGGTGAGTTTGCACATGGAAATTAACTCATCAGCTTCGTTGGCAACGCGAATTTGCCAAAGTTGAGTGGTCCGCCCTTTATGAAGGAGAGAAGCCGTCGCGTACACGTACCCTTCCCGGATACTTTTTACATGATTGGCTGCAATTTCAATACCCCGAACGGAGACTTTTGCAGCATCGAGAAAAACGAAGGAGGCCGCACTGGCTACGCTTTCTGCAAGAGCTACAGTTGCTCCCCCGTGCAGAATACCATCGGGTTGATGTACTTTTGGGACGACCGGCATACGGGCCACCAGAAAATTTTCACCTACGTCTACATACTCTATATCCAGCGTCTCCATAAGTGTATTCTTACGAACGGAATTGCAGACTTGTAGGATTTTTTCTTTGTATTCCTGCATGCTTTAGTCATTTTTGTAAAGGTAATCATTCCTTAAAAACCATGTCGTCGAAGCCCCCTATCCCCTCTCGAGAAAAATTCCTGACCATTAAGACTACTTATCCGTATGAAACCCTTAATTCATGGACCCCGGACACCAAACGGGTATGGGTGGTTTTTCACGGAATCGGATACCTTTCAAGGTACTTTTTACGACATTTTCAGCACCTGGATCCCAAAGAGAATTATATTATTGCCCCACAAGCACCTGCCTTGTATTATCTGGATCAGACCTACACCCATATCGGTGCCAGCTGGCTGACGCGCGAAAACACAGCCCTTTATATGGATAACCTCCTGCACCTGCTCGACCAACTGTGGAGAATCGAAGAACTCGAAAAGGCCCCATCTCTGGTCCTTATGGGCTATTCACAGGGCGTGTCTGTTCTGTGCCGGTGGATTGCTGCGCGAAAACTAAAATGTGAAAGGTTGTTGCTTTATGCGGGAAGGGTGCCTGAAGAGCTCAGTCCCCGGGACTTCGCCCACCTGTCCGCGGAAACCGAAGTGGACTTTTTTTTAGGAGACAAGGACCCATTTGTAACACCCGAGATGCGTGAGGGTATGAGGGATCGAATGGAACTGCTTTTTGGGAGCCGCTTGAAAATCAATGAATTTTCAGGTGGGCATTCATTGGTCAATGCGCTGATAACCGCATAAAGAAAACACAAGGCAAGGGGGTTTGTTGCCCGGTATCCGAGGCTGTTGAAAAACGAGATCCAAAGGGTAATTACCGAAAAGACAACGGGTTTATTGTTTGGGAAGACTGTCAGCCTGCTGCTCCACAAGGGGCTGATAATAGTCAATTTTACGAGTTGTATATGAATTTTGAGGGGTTACAATTTTCTTTATCCAGTTCGCAGGAGTTCGCCCGTCTGTCTGATAGATAAACTCTTTTTCACTCACCCGGTACACTTTGGGTTTCCCGGACTCCACCCGATAGTAAGTTGTTGATTCCCGAGACATCAAACCCGCTTCATTATAGGAAAATTTATGCTGGTTTACCATCTGAAATTCTTCCTTTGAAGGCTCAAATGTGTAATTGGAAACTTCAACAGGCCGGTTTAATGTATCCCGGATTTCTTCTACAGCTTTTTGAGGGGTGCCCTGAAAATAATCCTTCCGCAATTCTACCTGATGGCTTGCACCTGAAACTTCTTTTTGGGAAGTCCTGATAGTCTTTATGAGTTGTCCGTTCAACAGATATTCGGAGGTGGACTCCCCTTTATACCCCTTAAACAAAATCTCAGTTTCATCGATCCCCTCGTCGTGGACACGGACGATCCTGTCAATACGCCCCAGGGTATCGTATTTATAGGTGATTTGTTCGGCGATTTTCTGATCGTAGGATATAATCTTTTCAATAAGATCACCCTGCGCTTTGAGCGTATCGATTTGATAAAAATGTGCGAAAGAAGTAGACTTATCGAAGTTCCCATCCCTGTAGACTTCATCACGGCGTTCTGTCAGAATAGAATCCCGGTATCGGTAATGGGTGATTTCATAGTCCGTATCGCTGTATCGCGTAAGGGATTTTAGCAGTTTCCCCTCCCGGTCAAATTCAAAGCGTTCCTCTCCATAGTCCGTGAGGACTGTACAACTCTTAACAGGACCCCGCAATTGAAAATCATCGCGGTTAAAAACCTCGGGCTGGGCCACTGCCCATTGCGAAAGCCCTGCGAGGGTAAGGGTTATTAGCATTTTCAGGCACTGCTTCATGCCCGTAAAGGTAGCGGATCGCTGTGATATCCGAAAAGAGTTCTAAACAAAAAAATGGGCGGAAAACCCCGCCCATTTTTAACATCAGACTTTTTCAAAAGCTATTTCACTTCCTCAAAATCCACATCCTCTACATTATCTCCTTCTTTCGGACCTTCACCAGCCGTTTCTTCTCCATTGGAAGAAGCCCCCGCCTGTTGTTCAGAAGCCTGAGCCTTGTACATTTCCTCTGAAGCCGCTTTCCACGCCTCATTGATACTGTCAAGTGCAGGTTGAATCTCTTCAAGATTCTTTCCTTCGTAAGCCTTCTTCAGTACTTCCAGTGCCTGCTCAATTGGCTTTTTCTTGTCTTCGGAGAGCTTTTCGCCAAATTCGCTGAGTTGCTTCTCGGTTTGAAAGATCATACTGTCCGCCTCATTGAGCTTATCTGCAGTTTCCTTAGCCGCTTTATCGGCTTCAGCATTGGCCTCAGCCTCGGACTTCATCCGTTGAATTTCTTCCTCTGTAAGCCCGGAAGAAGCTTCAATCCGTATATCCTGAGTTTTATTTGTGGCTTTATCCGTAGCCGAAACTTTGATTATCCCGTTCGCATCAATATCAAAAGTCACTTCGATCTGAGGGGTTCCACGGGGTGCAGGCGGAATACCATCAAGGTGGAAACGTCCAATTGTTTTGTTGTCCCCAGCCATCGAGCGCTCTCCCTGGAGGACGTGAATTTCAACCGAGGGCTGATTGTCCGCCGCTGTTGAGAACACCTGAGATTTCTTGGTCGGAATCGTCGTGTTCGATTCGATAAGCTTGGTCATTACCCCACCCATAGTTTCAATTCCCAGGGAAAGCGGAGTTACATCGAGAAGTAAAACATCTTTAACGTCTCCTGTCAGTACCCCACCCTGAATGGCAGCTCCAATAGCTACTACTTCGTCCGGGTTGACACCTTTAGAAGGCTTCTTGCCAAAGAATTTTTCAACAGCCTCCTGAACGGCTGGGATACGGGTTGAACCTCCCACAAGGATAATCTCGTCGATATCACTCTTGGAAAGACCTGCAGATTTTAAGGCAGCTTCACAAGGTTCAATAGTTCGTTTTACGAGGTCTGCAATCAGTTGATCAAATTTAGCTCTGGTCAGGGTACGCACCAGGTGTTTGGGTCCTGAAGCCGTAGCCGTTACGTAAGGCAAATTGATCTCCGTCTGAGTAGATGACGATAATTCGATTTTCGCTTTTTCGGCGGCTTCCCGTAATCTTTGAAGTGCCATAGGATCCTTCCTGAGGTCAATGCCTTCCTCTTTCTCGAATTCCTCAGAGAGCCAGTCGATGATTTTTTCATCCACATCATCTCCTCCCAGGTGGGTATCCCCATCCGTAGCCAATACTTCGAAAACCCCGTCTCCAAGTTCGAGAATGGATACATCATGGGTTCCACCCCCAAAATCAAAAACTACAATTTTCTGATCCTTGTGTTTTTTGTCCAGGCCATACGCCAATGCAGCCGCCGTGGGTTCATTGATGATGCGCTCTACTTTAAGACCTGCAATTTCACCCGCTTCTTTCGTCGCCTGACGTTGTGAATCGTTAAAATATGCAGGTACCGTAATAACTGCACCCGTTACCGACTGCCCCAGGTAGTCCTCTGCGGTTTTCTTCATTTTCTGAAGAATCATAGCAGAGAGTTCCTGTGGTGTGTAGAGGCGCCCATCGATATCCACCCGAGGGGTATCGTTGTCCCCTTTAACGACTTTATAAGGCACACGTTTCGCCTCCTTGGAAGACTCAGAATATTTATTTCCCATAAACCGTTTTATGGAGTACACGGTTTTTTCAGGGTTGGTAATCGCTTGTCTTTTTGCAGGATCCCCAACCTTTATTTCACCACCTTCAACAAAAGCGATAACTGATGGAGTTGTTCTTTTTCCTTCCGCATTTGGGATTACAACCGGCTCGTTTCCTTCCATCACGGCAACGCACGAATTCGTAGTCCCCAGGTCTATTCCAATAATTTTACTCATCCTATGTGTGTTTATATTAATATTCGTTCTTGTAAATGAACTCTTCTCATTTTTATTTTCTTCTAGAAAAGGTCAAACAATATGCCAAGGATTAAAACCTGACATACTGTCATCGCCTGGAGTGAAGCGAATTGTAGAATTCCCGGATATGACATGAAATATTTTAGTTTCGAAGGCGTATTGACAGCCTGTGGAGTTGTACTTTAGCCAAATAACAACCTGATATTAATCAATGGAATGCATCAGTGTTTTCGACATGCTCAAAATTGGTGTCGGTCCCTCGAGTTCGCATACCCTGGGCCCATGGCGGGCTGCCGAGCGTTTTATAAAGGAGCTGACGGGAGGTGGGAAATTTGACAGGGTTACCGGGGTGAGAGTCCTGGTCTACGGTTCGCTGTCTTTAACGGGAAAAGGCCATGCCACAGATCTCGCCATACTCATGGGCTTGAGTGGGGCAGACCCGGAGCGGGTTCCCATAGATGAGGTGGCCGGGGTTATCGGTGATATCCGAAAACACAAACGACTCAAGTTGGGAGGTCTCAGGGACATTCGATTTGAAGAAAGTGAAAATCTGATTTTTCTCAAAAAGTTCCTGCCCTTTCATGCCAACGCCCTCACCTTTGAAGCTTTTGATGAGGAAAAACGACTGCACCGGGAAACGTTTTATTCTATTGGAGGTGGGTTTGTCGTCAAAAAAGAAAGAGTTTCTGCCCGTAAAAAGGCGGTCGTTTTTCAGTCCTTCCCCTACCCCGTGCAGAGCGGATTGGAACTGCTCAGCTATTGCAGGGAACTTGGGCAACCCATTTCGCAGGTTGTTTGGGCCAACGAATGCGCTATTCGAACCCCTGAAGAAATCAATAAGGGCCTGGACCGAATATGGGCGACCATGCTCGAGAGTATTTTTGAAGGTTGCCACCGCCCCGGAGAGTTACCCGGCGGGCTACAGGTGAGGCGGAGGGCACCGGAAATCTATAAAAACCTGAAAGGGGATCTTCCCTACACGACTACAGAGCAGTGGTTGCAAACTATACGGAGTACAGAAGTTAAATTTCGGCAGATCCTGAAGTGGGTCAGCTGTTTTGCAATCAGTGTGAATGAGGTAAATGCGGCTTTGGGCCGCATTGTGACTGCTCCCACCAATGGAAGTGCCGGCGTGGTGCCGGCTGTGCTGATGTATTACATGGTCATCGAAAATCACCAGGCGGGCGCAGAAGAGGTACGTCAGTTCCTCCTTGTGGCCGGTGAAATTGGGAGCCTCTTTCAAAAGGGTGCTACAATTT
>CAZEQO010000036.1:0-21023 GCA_964514365.1 uncultured Robiginitalea sp.
TCCAGACCCCTGAGGACATAAGCCATTTTAAAGGCGAATGCCATGCGATTCCTGTTAGCATAGATCTTTGGCAAAATCTCCCCGAACAAAAGTATCAGAAAAGTCGCCAGTACCACCTCCAGGACAAAACGGCCGGAAATAAAGCCGAGATATACCTGGTCAATACCCTCAAAAAGGGTATCTCCCATATCATTGAGAAGCAAAACGATGCCAATATTTATGGCGTTGTTGGCAATGAGGATGGTGGCGAGTAGTTTTTTGGGCTTCTCAAGAAGTCCGAGAATAATATCCCCTTTTGAAGTCGCATTGTTTTTAAGCTCATTCACATCGGTTTGTGAGAGCCCGAAAAAAGCTACTTCAGCACCCGAAATCAGTCCTGAACAGATCAGCAGGACGACCAATATTGAAAACTTGAGTATAAGTTCGCCACTGAGGGCAAACCCGATCAGTACAGCGCTTAGGAGGTCAGGATCCAAAGACTCGGTCTTTAATTACTTAAAAAGGCAGGTCATCCTCTTCCGGGATATTTGCCTGTGTGTCTCCGCTCTGTATGGGCCCTTCGGCAGGACCGGCAGCCGGCTGTGCTCCCCGGGCGGAACCTGGATTCGCCTCTCCCGATTTGTTTGAAAGAAACGTAAAATCTGTGGCCTGGATTTCAGTGGTATACCGGGTCGCTCCATCTTCACCCTGCCACTGCCTGGTTTTAAGGCGTCCCTCAATGTAGATCAGGTCCCCCTTGCTGAGGTATTTCTCACAAATTTCGGCAGCCTTGTTGCGGACCACAATATTATGCCATTCTGTATTGGTCACTTTCTCGCCTGTCTGACGATTCGTATACGATTCATTCGTGGCAATGGGGAAACGGCCTACGCAATTCCCACCATCGAAGTAATGCATTTTAACCGCATCTCCTAAATGCCCGATCAGCATAACTTTATTTAGTGTTCCGCTCATAATCTATCTATTGGGGTACATTGAATCTTCCCCGGGTTCAAAAGTACGAATTTTTAACTGTTTCCATGAAATTTGCAATGGGGACGGGGACGGGATACGCCTCCATTTCGGCTATAGGGATTCCCTCTGTGAGGTCCTTCTCCAAATAGACGATCCGAAAGGTCAGGAAAAGGTGCTGGTGTGACAATTTATGAACGACCGGGACAGGGTTTAATTTAAGCACTTTCAGAGGACGGCCCATTTCCGGAAAATAACCCTCGGCGATAGGCTCTTCAGCCTTTCCATCAGATAATTCCCGCTCTGATTCCAGAACGGGAAACTCGTATAATCCCTGCCAGATCCCTCTGTCTGTGCGTTTTATAAGCAGGGTTCTGAAACCCGGATCCACAGGCATAAAATAGTTCATATACCTTTTGCGCACTTCCTTTTTGGGCAACTTGACCGGAAACCGGGATACCTGGTTCCGGGCCATGGCCACACAACTCTCCGCCAGCGGGCACGTTTGGCAATCCGGATTTTTGGGAACGCACTGAAGCGCGCCAAACTCCATAAGCCCTTGATTATAAGTTCCCGGGTGGGCTTTATTAAAAACCTTCTCCGCTAGTTCTGCAAAGTAGCGGCTGCCTTCCCCGCTGTTCACCGGAATATCTACTCCGAAATACCGGCTTAAAACCCGGTAGACATTTCCATCGACCACCGGGGTAGGTAAATCAAAACAAATGGAGCCAATGGCGGCTGCCGTATACGGCCCAACCCCTTTGAGGGTCAACAGTCCTTTGTAGGTGTCTGGAAAGGTTCCCCCTAATTCACTGGTAACCCGTATGGCGGTCGCATGCAGGTTCCGTGCCCGGGAGTAGTAGCCAAGGCCCTGCCAGGTTTTCAAAACCTCCTCCTCTTCAGCCCTGGCGAGGTCTTCTACCCCTGGAAATCGTTCTTTGAATCGAAGAAAATATGGCAATCCCTGCGCTACACGGGTTTGCTGCATAATTATTTCGGAAAGCCATATGCTGTATGGGTCCCTTGTTTTTCTCCAGGGCAAATCCCTTTTGTGCTTTGCGTACCAACTTAAAATGCGATCTGAAAAGTCCATATACTTCAGCTCCGGCGGCAAAACTAACTGTATTTAAGCACTTAAAAATGATTTTGCAGGATTAAAGATTGAATAATATTTATATATTTGCAACCCTGAAACCGACAGATAAAATAAAATGACTAAAGCGGATATCGTATCTAGGATCTCAGATAAACTGGGAATGGAAAAAGGAGATGTACAGGCCACTGTTGAAAGCTTTATGGAAGAAGTTAAAGCTTCTCTGGAAAACGGCGATAATGTATACTTAAGAGGGTTTGGTAGTTTTATCATCAAAACCCGGGCCGAGAAAACCGGTAGAAATATTTCCAAAAACACAACCATTAAAATCCCTGCGCACAACATTCCTGCCTTTAAACCTGCCAAAGTGTTTATCGAAGGAGTTAAGAGCAATGTGCAGGTTAAATAGGAATCGTTAAAATTGAGCTATGCCGAGTGGTAAGAAGAGAAAAAGACATAAGGTAGCTACTCATAAGCGGAAAAAACGCAGTAGAGCGAACCGACACAAGAAAAAGTAGTCATAGTACTACTTTTTCTTTTTGAAACACGTTCATTGACATAGAATTTCCTTTTAAGGAGATTCAACGGGTTTACGATACAACCTGTAACAACTATTGTTTAATCAATTCACCTTGTGGACAAGGTGAATCTAAATTTAATCAGGTGAATAGAGAATTAATCGTAAGATCCGATTCTAATTCCGTCGATTTTGCCTTGCTTAAGGATGGAAAACTGATTGAACTTCACCGGGACGAAAACGAACACAATTTTAATGTGGGCGACGTCCTTCTGGCTAAAATTCGGAAGCCGGTTACCGGCCTGAATGCAGCTTTTGTGAATGTGGGGTATGAGAAAGATGCCTTTTTACACTATCACGACCTGGGCCCTCAGCTCAACACCATGTTGAAGTTCATCAAAGGAGTGCGATCCGGAAGGATAAAGGATTACGCTCTCAAAGACTTTCCATTCGAAAAAGAAATCGATAAAAATGGCAGTATCAAAGATGTTGTCAAGCCGAATCAGGCGCTGCTTGTTCAAATCGTGAAAGAGCCCATTTCAACTAAAGGTCCGCGTATCAGTTCTGAACTGTCGATAGCGGGCAGGTTTTTAGTGATGGTTCCCTTCTCAGACCGGGTTTCCGTCTCTCAGAAGATCGAGAGTTCCCAGGAGAAGGACAGGCTCAAAAGACTCGTTCAGAGCATTAAACCCAAAGGTTTTGGGGTTATTATCAGAACGGTCGCCGAAGGCAAAAAAGTAGCAGAATTAGATAAGGATCTCGAAAATCTGATGTCCAAGTGGATATCGATGTGCAAAAAATTACGTAACGCGAACACCCCTTCAAAAGTGTTGGTGGAATTAAATCGAGCCTCTTCCATCCTAAGAGATGTTTTTAACGACTCTTTTACCGGAATTCATGTGGACGATGAAACGCTTTACAATCAGATCACAGATTACCTGCATGAAATAGCCCCTGAAAAAGAATCCATTGTCAAGTTGTATACGGCAAATGTTCCGATTTTTGAGAAATTTGGAATAGAACGCCAGATCAAAACTTCATTTGGGCGGACAGCCTCTATGAGCAGAGGAGCCTACCTGATCATCGAACATACAGAAGCATTGCATGTCATCGATGTAAACAGTGGGAATCGCTCCAACAAAGCGAAAAACCAGGAAGATACTGCCCTTGAAGTCAATATGCTGGCAGCTTCGGAAATCGCCAGGCAATTGCGGCTGAGAGACATGGGAGGGATTATCGTCATTGATTTTATCGACATGGTGCGCCCGGAACATCGGAAGAAATTATTCAACCACCTCCGGGACGAAATGAAGGATGATCGCGCGAAGCACAAAATCCTGCCTCCGAGCAAGTTCGGACTTGTCCAGATTACCCGCCAACGGGTACGTCCTGAAGTCAACATTAAAACGACCGAAGCAGATCCGAGTGGACAGGGAGAGGAAGTGGAAGCTCCAATCGTACTTATTGAAAAAATAAACGATAAGCTGGAGCGACTTCTCAAAGCAAGTGGCAAAGACAAGACGATAACGCTTAATGCACACCCCTTTATCGCGGCTTATCTGACCAAAGGATTTCCATCCATACGCTCCAAATGGTTTTTGGAGTATAAGAAGTGGATAAAAATCATGCCGAGGGACGCCTACACCTATCTGGAATATCAGTTTACAGACCGGGAAGGCAACCCGATAGAATCTTAAAAAACAGCCTCCGCAAGGGGGCTGTTTTTTTTTGTCCCTACGACGGATGAGTTGTCACCCCTTCATTGTCCTGTATTGTTTATTTTTACTGAACTAATCCTCAGTCATGCCATCAATGCGCCCTGGGTATTCCCTGGTCTTAACACTTCTTTGCCTGGCCTGCTCCAGAGAACAGAACCCTTCGCAAGATCGTTTCGAAGCTGTCCTCAGTGACAGTCCCCGGATTTCAGGGACGAAGGCTTATTTGAACAGCCCTTTTGTCACAGCCGGAGACCGCGCCTACATGGTGGGCCACCAGGATGGAAGCTTCCCTGAACTGGGTTGGCACATCAAAGGTGAAATGGGCGGGATCTGGAACCATCCCATTAAACTGATGGATGGTTTTCAGGCTGTTCTGATCGATAACGACCATCGGCTTCCTCTGGACAAAGCATCTGCTTTTGTCAACTTTCCCATGGCCAACCAGCACCAGTATACTCTGGAAGGTGAAGACCTGCAGGTCAATCGATGGCAATTTGTACCGGATGGCAAGCAGGGGCTTGTGGTGCAA
This sequence comes from uncultured Robiginitalea sp., assembly GCA_964514365.1. GTDB lineage: Bacteria > Bacteroidota > Bacteroidia > Flavobacteriales > Flavobacteriaceae > Robiginitalea. Next base: position 4,809 of record CAZEQO010000036.1, read on the forward strand.
TACACTATTGAGAATACCCGTGCTGCCGACCGTAGCCTCACTTTTGAATTTACAGGATTCTCCGATTTACGCCCGACCTGGCTGGGGGAGCGCAGCGGAATGCACGACCATCCGGACCAGGCCGTTTATGCCCCGGATTCCCAGACCTGGAGCATGACAGATACGGGCAACCCCTGGTATGTGATTTTCGGGGGAGGACTTCCGGTAGCCTCTCAGGAAGTGGTTGAGAATCCGTACTCCGGACAGGGCGCTGCAGGAACACTCCGGTACATGCTGAACATCCCATCTGGAAGTACCCAGGTAATAAATTTTGCCATTGCCGGATCGTATACCTCAGAAAACGACGCGCGATCTACGTATACAGACCTGGAACGGCATTCCACGGACCTGCTTAAGGAAAAATATAAAAGGTATCAGGAGCTCGCGGCCAAATCCAGACTTACTACGCCGGATTCCGTCCTGAATGAGACTTTTGAATGGTTAAAATACAACTCCGACTGGCTCATTCAGGAGGTCCCGGAGATCGGTCGCGGCATTACAGCTGGGATCCCGGATTACCCCTGGTGGTTTGGTGTGGATAGTGAATACGCCCTGCAGGGCTACATGGCCATCGGTCAGGATGATATCGTCCACCGGACCATTAAGCTCCTGGACAGTGTTTCAGAGGCGGTCAATGGCAATGGGAAAATCATCCACGAAATGTCTACCAATGGCGTGGTCTTCAACCCGGGCAACATCAACGAAACCCCTCAGTTTGCCACACTTATCTGGCGTATCTACCAGTGGAACGGAGACCGGGATTTCCTCAAAAAATATTTTCCAACCATTCAAAAGGGCCTCCTGTGGTTGATGGCTGAAAATGACGATAATAAGAATAGTTACCCCGATGGCTTTGGGATGATGGAGATCCACGGCCTGGACAGCGAAATGATCGACGTGGCTACCTATACCCAGGCGGCCTTTGCCGATGCCAGCAAAATTGCTTCTGCCCTTGGTGAGGAGGGCCTGGCCGCTGAATACCGGGAAAAGGCTACAGCCCTCAAAATAAAAATAAACCGCGAATTCTGGTCGGAGGAATTTCAGTCCTATGCCGACTTTATGGGAACGGACGCTCAGGCCCTTCGCCTTATTGACGATGCCATTATCCGTGCGGATACCCTTGATAAACCCTGGGCGATAGAAGAACTTGAGCAGACCCGGAAAACCATCCTCCAGGGCTCATCCGGCCCGGAGCTGAAACCCTTTGTCCTGCATCACAATTGGGTGGTGAACACTCCCATGGAAATGGGGATAGCGGATCCGGACAAAGCGGAAGCTGCTTTAGAAACAGCCCGCAAATTTGTCAACCCTTTTGGTGTGTTCGTCACAGGTATAGACAGGGATAACACCGCCGGCACAGATGAAGGCTCCTTTCAAGGCAGTAAAGTATTCTCCTATACGGGTGCCGTGATGACTTTACCGACAGGTGTTCAGGCTATAGCGGAAAACAATTACGGGCATCCGGATCGGGCTTTGGACTACCTCAAAAGGATGAGCCGGAGTTTCAGTTATGCCCTTCCGGGAAGCATGTATGAAGTTTCACCGGATTACGGTATGATCGCACAGGCATGGAATATCTACAGTTTCGCAGTTCCCATTATCGGACAGTTTTTCGGGATACAACCCCAGGCCGCCCAAAAGGAAATAACAGTTCATCCGCTTATGCCCCGGGCATGGGACCAGGCGCAACTGGAAAACGTACAGGTTGCGGATAATGAGATCTCGGTTTATTACAAGGTCGAAGGCACCGGTTCAACCCATTTGAAAATCACCCAAACCCAGGAGGATTGGACGATCCGAATGATATTGGAAAAAGCCCGGGAAGCGGAATTACAAGTTATAAAGGGTACGGTGCTCGCACAAGAACAGCGCGAAACGCATGTTGAGATTGTGGGCCGTGGAGGTGCCCTGGAAGTTCGCTACAAAACGAATTAGGATGAAGCCCTGGCACGAAAAAACCTACACCCTTGATGAGGCACTCGCCCGAATGGAACACTACTGTGCCTATAGGGAGCGCTGCCACAGGGAAGTGGTGGAAAAGCTTCGGGAAATGCGGATGATCCCCCAGGCTATTGACACCATCGTGGTTCGGCTGATCGAAGGGAATTACCTGAATGAGTCGCGCTTTGCCACGGCCTTTGTCAATGGTAAATTCCGGCAAAAAGGTTGGGGGAAAATACGCCTTCGAAGGGAACTAAAGCAACGAGATATTTCAGAGTTTCTCATCCGCGACGCCCTTTCCGGTATTTCCGATGACGCCTATCGGGAACGTTTTGAACACCTCGCTCAAAAACGATGGGACGCTTTGAAAAGTGAGGGAAAGTCCCTGCGAAGGAAAAAGAAGTTTGTGGATTATTTTATGTACCGGGGTTGGGAGACTGAACGGATTTACCAATACCTGGAATCCCTGTCCTGAAAGGCTTTATACTCCTGGCCCATTCCAAACAGAGCCTTGCCGTGTTTCAAATTTTTGGGGTTTTTTTATTAACTTTACGACCCAAAGTAAGGAGTATTATGAAACCAAAAGTGACCACAGATTTCGAGCATGGACAGGCACAAATCTTTAAGAACCCGTTTCTTGAAAGTTTAACAAAAACAAATCCCGTCCAGAACGTCATTGTATACGGATCTGTGATTATTGGATTGATTGCCCTGGCCATCGTTAAAATCGGTCTTGATCCCTGGGTTGTAGTGGGTTTGTTTACATTGGGATTATTCTTTTGGACCTTTGCCGAATATATGCTGCATCGCTATGTGTTTCACTGGGTGACCGAAGCCAAATGGTCCCAGCGGTTCCACTTTATCATGCACGGATCACATCATCAGTATCCAAGGGACAAGGAGCGCCTGTTGATGCCACCTGTTCCCGGAATTATCATGGCTTCCATCCTCTTTGGTATATTTTACGTGGTCTTCTGGATTTTTGGCGCACCAAAATTGACCTTCGGATTTTTTCCCGGCTTTTTTACCGGATACCTGCTCTATTCCTTTGTGCACAGGGCAACCCACGTTATGCGGCCCCCTAAAAGGTTTAAAAAGCTATGGATGCATCACAGTTTGCACCACTACAGATATCCGGATAAGGCCTTTGGGGTTTCAAATACGTTATGGGACCGCGTCTTTGGGACCATGCCACCCAAAGGTGCCGAGGGCTGATTCTTTTGCAGTTACCTGATGGATTTCATCCGCTCAAAAGGGATGGTGCGGTCAAATAAGTATCGATACGTACTGTGAATCTTACAGATAGCGCCCCCTACCTGTCTCATAACCAGGATCATTTTCGGGTTAAAATCCCCGATCCCGTTCATTTCCATGAAGTCGTAGTCCCTGTTTTTTCGAAGTACATCGGACATCACCTTGATGATGGCACCGTCGACTCCCTTGCCCTGATGTTCAGGCACTACCCCAAAGACCATGCCCAGCAGTTTTTTAGTGTGGCGGGTTTTCTTAAACCAGAAAAACTTGAGTTTTCCAAGAAGGTCTAACTTGCCATTGACGTGTTTTAGCAACTGATTGACTTCAGGTACGCAAACGAAAATAGCCACAGGCTTTTCCCTGTAATACGCAATCCAGATGACTTTCTCGTCCAGAATGGGCTTCAGCTGGCTCATAATTGCCCGGCCCTGTTCCATGGAAAGGGCCTGGACTCCATCGTGTTTCACCCAGGCCTTGTTGTACACTTCTATAATATCCGAGGCGTATTTCTCAAACTGTGAAAGCTTCAGATGTTCAAAGGAATAGGCCGGGTCAGCTGCAACCAGATCAGCTTTATACGCGAGGCGTTTACTGACAGGATCAAAGACATTCCTTAAAAAAGTATACTGTTGAAAGTAGGTTTCAAAACCATAATTCTCGAACAGTTCCGCGTAATATGGAAAGTTGTAGTTACACTGGTAATTGGGCTCTACCTCGAATCCCTTGGTAAGCAAACCCCACCACTTATCCCTTCTGCCGAAATTAACCGGGCCATCCATATAGGTCGCCCCCTGCTCTTGTAACCAGTCACGAGCTGTATTAAAAAGGATGTTAGCTGCGTCCTGATTGTGGATACACTCAAAAAAACCAATCCCGGCTGAAGGTTTAGTCTCTGTGTCGGGGTTTGAAGGGTAGGTAATAAAGGCGGCGATGCGCCCAACGGTTTTACCTTCCTGCTTTAAGAGCCACCTCGAACATTTCCCATGAGCAAAAGCCTTATTCTTTTCCGGATCAAAAACGGCCCGAATATCGGCGTCCATAGGGCGTATCCAGGTGGGGCTATCCCTGTAGAGCTGTACGGGAAAATCTATGAATTCCTTTTCTTCAGATTTGGAAACCAATGGTACCACCTGCATAAATGCCCGAAATCAATGTAAGTTGTAAATCTAAAATTAATTACCAGAACAGAAAAATAGGAAACTCCGGAATGCCATACTTCAGAGCTGCCCGATTTATTGGACTCGGCCTGAAACCCTTTTGTGGGTCCGATCAATAGCCTGCTGGTTCTTCCAGTCAATCCATTTTTGCCCCTTAAGACGACGCATTATACCATCGTAGTTCCTCATAACCAACAGGTTATAAAAGGCTTTACTTAAATTTGCAGGATTTCTGGCAATAGCCCTTAAACTCATAGAAAAACCAGGGGTGAGATAGCGCATATGGTGCCAGTACCCCTCGGGCATATATAAGACTTCTCCATGTTTGAGTTTCGCCCTGTATCCGCTGGCGTGTTTTAAAGCGGGCCAGGTGTTCAGATCAGGGGCTGAAAAGTCTATAGCCTCATGGGTAATCAGCGAATGTGGGACTTTATAAAGAAACTTATTCTCGGATTGTGGAAAAAGAATGACCTCTTTTTCCCCCTGGAAATGAAAGTGGAAGATATTGGCGAGATCAATGTCGTAATGCATAAAAGTGTAGGAATCCTGACCGCCAAAAAAGAGCATCGGCAAGCCCTTCATAAGCCTTAGCCCAAAATCAGGATACTCAAAATCCTTCTGTAGCTCAGGGACTTCTTTTAAAACATTCCACAGAAAAATCCGATATCGGGTAGGTTCCCGCTCCAGCAGATCGATGTAATCTGCCATTTTCATTCGGGCATGAGGCTCGTTAAAACCGTCCTTGTGATCCACAGGCCGGTCATCGTACAGCGGTACTTCCCTGGATCCCGCTACCTCCCGTATATACTCCAGATTCCATTTGGTATAAGCAGGCCAGTGCTCAATAGCACTCTCCATAATTACCGGTTTTTGAGGCCGGTAATACTTCTGTAGAAAGGATTCCTTGGAAATCCGGGATACCCTGGGTACTTTCTCGAGACGCACGGTTTAAAACGAATTAGGCTCTAAAGGTAAGAAACCCCTGAAAAAAATTATCGGACCCCCTTAAGATGAATGTTTCCTTTTGGCTTCCTCATTTCGCGCAATGACATGACCCGGCCTGGACCAGCGGGGTTTTTCACCCAGGGACTGGAGGGTTGATTCTTCGGCCTCGATCGTTTCGGGCCTGGCCTTTTTCACAAAAGGCGGTTGGGGAGTGAGTCCGAGTGTATTAAAGAGCTTCATATCCTCGTTGACGTCGGGGTTCGGGGTTGTCAGGAGTTTATCCCCGGCGAAAATGGAATTTGCCCCGGCGAAAAAACACAAGGCCTGTCCCTCCTGGCTCATTTCAGTCCTTCCGGCGGAAAGCCTGACCTGGGTTTCCGGCATAACGATCCGGGTTGTGGCAACCATCCGCACCATCTCCCAGATTGAAATCCGTTCAATATCCTCCATAGGTGTCCCGGGAACCGGTACCAATGCGTTGATTGGAACAGACTCGGGCTGGGGATCCAGGGTGCTGAGCGCTACCAGCATTCCTGCACGGTCCTCCAGTTGCTCTCCCATTCCTATAATACCCCCACTACATACGGTAACATTGGTTTTCCGGACATTTCCGATGGTCTCGAGACGATCTTCAAAGGCACGTGTAGAAATCACATCCTTGTAGTAATCTTCAGAGGTGTCGAGGTTATGGTTATAGGCGTATAATCCAGCTTCCGCCAAACGCCTCGCCTGATTCTCTGTCAGCATGCCGAGGGTACAACAGACTTCCATGTCGAGCTTGTTGATGGTTCGGACCATTTCCAGTACCTGGTCAAATTCAGGCCCATCCTTTACATTGCGCCATGCGGCACCCATACAAACACGTGAACTACCGGATTCCCGGGCCCGAAGCGCCTGTGCCTTCACCTGGGAGACAGACATGAGGTCGTTCCCTTCAATGTCTGTGTGATACCGCGCTGCCTGGGGGCAATAACCGCAATCCTCCGGACAACCTCCTGTTTTAATGGAAATAAGGGTTGAGACCTGAACAGTATTTGGATCGTGATACGCCCTGTGGATACTGGCAGCCTGAAAAAGCAGGTCCATCAGGGGTTGATTATAGGTTTTCAAAACTTCTTCACGGGTCCAGTTATGTCTGATTGCAGTCATAAATACTATTGCTTTGTAGCTCTAAAGTTCTAAATAGTGGGGGGGGTGTTAGACTCCCCTGCCGATCAAAAATAGCCCATTGGCATTTAAACGCCAACGACATTACATATTTAGATTGTCACTCTTTCCAAACAAATACTCACGGCATTGCCCCCGAAACCCACAGCATTGACCAATACGCGCTCCAGTTTTTCAGGCCCGGGCACCTTATCCAGGTAAGGCACCTCAATAAAATACTGGTGTTTAAGCATCAAAATGGCGAGTTCTATACTCAGTATGCCCGAAGTCCCCAGGGTATGACCCAGTTTCCATTTGTTGGTTGTCAGGGCAGGGATCTTTTTTCCAAAAACCCGGTAGACCGCCTCCATTTCCGCTTTATCTCCTTTCAGGGTTCCCGGGGCGTGCATTACAACCACATCTACTGTTTCAGGCGAGATCCCATCAAGGGCCATCTCCATGGATCGCTGTAGGCATTCACCATCAGCGGACATCGATGCACCATGTGTTATCGGCTCCGTGGCATACCCTACCCCGATAATAGACGCCAGGGCACCTTTCTTTCGACCGGGTTCCATACATGCCATCCCCGCACCTTCACCCAGGACCATGGTATTCCTTTGCTTGGCCAGGTCGAGGGCCCTACAGGGAAAATTCCCACCCTGGCTGTAGATTTTGAGGGCTTTCATCTGAGCCAGGGTAAAAGGCGTCAGGGGGGCCTCACTCCCTCCAACCAGAAAGCGTTTGGCCATTCCCGAGGTGATCCAGGCAATCCCATTTAGAACCGCATGAAGTGCTGTAGAGCAAGTAATGGAATGGGAGAGGACAGGACCTGATGCCCCGAGGTCCTGGGCAACCCATGACGAAATATTGCCAAGTGTCGTATTCGGGGAAGTTTGTGGGCGGACCTTTCCGGAGTTGATAAATGCCTCGTGCCGGGTTTCTAAAATATGAGTGGCTCCCCGGGAGGAGCCTATATTCACCCCATATCCGGATTCCCCTGTCCATCCCGCGGCCTGAATGGCGGCTCTTCCCACCTGAATAGCATAAAGAACACTGGGGTCGAGGTGCCTGTATTTAGGATGTTGCCCCTTAAGGACTTCCATCTGGTGGAGGTCCGTTTCAGATAACATTCCCGCCATTTCCCCTAAAAAACCCTTCCCGGACAGGGGGAGAAGCCTGTGTTCGGGACTCTTATATGCCTCCCAGCTCGCCTCCGGCCCAGAACCCAGGGCCGATAGCGAGACCAATGACATTATAGAAATTTCGGTGTCTAGCATATGTTGGGTGTAACCCGTTTATAAAGTATCCAGAAGGAGCTCGAGGGTCTTATACAGTTTTTGGAGTTCGGCAGGGGCAATAACATATGGGGGCATCAGGTAGACCGTATTTCCCAGGGGCCTCAAGAAGACACCCCTGTCCATAAAAAAAGTCATCAGTTCATCGCGCACATTTCCATAGCGGGTGGTCTCGATATCCAGATCCAGTGCCAGGATCACTCCGCAGTGTCTTGAAGACCGGATTTTCGGATGCCCATCCATACGGTAAAGGAATTCGCGATGTGCTTCTTCTATTTGCCGTATCCCTTTCTGAATATCCTCAGAAACGAAGAGTTCAAGGGCTGCCAGGGCGGCTGTGCAGGCCAATGGGTTGGCGGTATAGGTATGCCCGTGGAAGAAACCCCGGGAAACTTCATCCCCGTAAAACGCCTGAAATATCCCTGCAGTGCACGAGGTAATGGCCATGGGCAGCAGCCCCGCCGTCAAAGCCTTGGACAAGCAAATGATATCCGGTTTGGTGGGCAATTTTTCGGAGGCAAAACAAGTACCTGTTTTGCCAAAACCTGTCATCACCTCATCCGCAATTAAAAGCACCCCTTTCTTGTTGAGGAAATTCAAAAGGGCCTCAAGTCCCAACGGATTGTGCATTTTCATCGCCGCGGCCCCCTGTACCAGGGGTTCATAGACAAAAGCCGCCACTTCGTGAGTCGTGAGGATTTCTTCCAGGGTGTGTAGTATTTCAATGGGTTCTTCCTCTAAAGGCACCGGAATTCGTATAACCTCCAAACTGAAATCTTTAAAAGGCCCATTGTAAACGGACAATCCTGAAACGGACATGGCCCCGAAGGTGTCCCCGTGGAACCCATCCTCAAAGGCGAGGAGGACTTTCCTGGGCCTGCCCAGGTTGAAATGGTATTGCAGGGCCATTTTTACGCCAACTTCAACGGCCGTCGAACCGTTGTCCGAAAAAAACAGCCGCTCCTGATTTTCGTAGAGGTAAACCCCTTCGGCCCGGGATATCGCGAGCATTTCGGGATGCGTTTTATGTTGGGTCAGGGGGTGCCAGATGAATTTCTGGTCTCGTTTTGACAGGGTGTCCAAAATATCTGTTTTAGTAAAAGCCATTACATGAGCTGGTATTGCCTCAGGGCAGGTTGTAAGCTTTCCGCCAACGACCGTACTACGGTTTTATCGAATACCACCTGTTCCTCGATCCGCCCGAGAACCGGGCATGCTGTTTTTGTCCTGATAATCGCCTCTGTTGAAGGGTGTCGGTTTCCGCTAAACAATATATAGGGCCTGAAACCCTTTTCTACCAAAACTTCAAGGGTAAGAAGCGTGTGGTTGATACTCCCAAGATAATGACGCGAAACTACTACTACATCGTACTCCGGGCGGATCAGATCGAGGATGGTATCCTTCTCATTCAGGGGTACGAGTAAGCCTCCCGCTCCCTCGATGACCAGGTGGTTCTCTGTCCGGGGTGGGACAATTTGGTTTAAATCAATGGTAACCTGATCGATCTCGGCTGCGGCGTGGGGACTCATAGGAGTATTGAGCGCATACGAATTCGGGTGAATTACCGTTCGGTTATTACTGATGAGGTCACGGATTTTATGGCTGTCCGAATTTTCAAGATCTCCGGCCTGCACGGGCTTCCAATAATCTGCCTGCAGGGCTTCGACTAAAACAGCCGCCGCCATGGTCTTTCCGACTTCGGTTGAAATACCGGTCACAAATACACGCGTCATATACTATCCCCTTGTGATCATTTCACATTGTAAACATCGGTATTTGGGCGGTTCGAGAAAAGGAAATAACCGATATACCAATCGGGACCTGTCGAGAAATCGCTCCGATCGGGTCGCCTTGCAATTCGGGCACACTATTGGGTTGCCTTCCTTGTCAATGGCGTATCTGCGGACACTGTCATAGATGTCCTGCGCCTTTTTCCTGTCCTCCTGGTACACCATCACCTTAACCCCTCCGATAGCGGAAGCGATAAAAGGGTCGGCCTGCAGAATATTGGCATCCTTCAGAAAAACAGGAATACCTTCAGATTCCAGTTTTGCCTTTAGGAGTTCCGCATCAGCCACGTAGTCAAAAGCACCCAGTGTGTGGTAATTACTGTTCATCCTCCTTCATCTTAATCGACTGCTCCAAGATAGTCAAAACTCCCCGTATTTCTTCCGCGGTGTTAAAAGCGTGCAAGCTAAAACGGAGGCACTCCCTCCCCCTGGCCACCGTCGGCGGTAAGATAGGCTTAACATCGTAACCTTTGGCCCTGAGCGCTGTTGAGAGGGCCTTCACCCGCTTATTTCCCCCTATTTCACAACAGTGTATGGCTGCCCGTGCTTCAGGGAAATACCCTGTAAGTCCACGTTCTTTTATGCTGGTTGTGAAAAGTGATATATTTCGCCTGAGGCTTTCCAATGCCCGGCTGCCCTCTTTCCCGCCAAGCCTTTTGTAGGCCCTTGAGATGGCATAAACTCCTGATGGGGGTAGTGCGGTGGTATAGATTAAACTCCGGCTATAGTTGATCAGGTACTCCTTTAACATACTACTGCCCAGTATAGCTGCCCCATGGCATCCGAGCGCCTTTCCAAATGTGATGATACGGGCAAAAACCAAAGCCTCACAACCTGCCTCAATCACCGCGCCCCTGCCCTGAGGCCCCAACACCCCGGCTGCATGGGCCTCGTCCAATATCAGTCGATATCCTTTAAGCTGGCAATAAGCTGCCAATGCAGCGATATCCGGACCATCGCCTTCCATTGAAAAAACAGTCTCGGTAATGACATAGACCTCAGAACCTTCCGGGATTCTATCTGCCCCGAGAACCTTAGAGGCGCGTGCTTTCAGGGACTGCAGGTTGTTGTGTTCGAATTTGTAGCTTTTTGCCTTACCCAGGGCAATCCCATCCCGGATACTGGCATGTACCGAAGCGTCGTAAAATATGTAGTCGTTCCGCTGTAGCAGGGCGGACAATAACCCGAGGTTGGCGTCATAACCCGAATTAAAGATCAGGGCCGCTTCAGCGCTGTGAAAATCAGCTACAGTGGCCTCCGCCTCCTTATAGAGGTGGTGATTCCCACTGATCAGGCGCGAACCCGTACTACCCGACGCAAATTCCGGTGCATTTTCCTCCTTAGATTGCGCAAAGCCCAGGTAGTCGTTGGAGGAGAAATCCACACCAGAAATTGGCGACTTCAAACTACGAAAAGCCCCTTCTTCTCTACGCTGTCTTAACTTCTTCAGGAGTTTGTCAGGAAAATCTTCCATGTTGTAAAAATACGACTTCGCTGAATTCCGTGGTCTCTGTCGCTACTATTGGACAAAAAAAAACCCGCATCTGCCGATGCGGGTTTTAGATCTGTTTCAACAGTATTTAGTCTGCAAGGACGATAATCTTGTTGTTTTTTAACTCCACGGTCCCGCTGTTAATCTTAAGGACCGTCTTGCCATCTGAACCTTTTGAAAAGCGGCTGCGGAATTCTTCCTCGATCTCCAGATTACCCGCAATCTTAACGCTCCCTTCCTGCAGGAGGGATACGATAGGTGCGTGATCCTGAAACATCTGGAATTCCCCATCCACGCCCGGAACGGTAACGGAGGTAACTTCTCCGGAAAACAAAGTAGCTTCGGGTGACACAATCTCTAGGTACATAGGTATGAGTTTCTGTTAAACGTGCCTGCTATTCAGTTTTAAAGTCGGCTAGACTTCTGCCAGCATTTTTTCTCCGGCTTCGATAGCCTCTTCGATACTTCCCTTGAGGTTAAAGGCAGATTCCGGCAGGTGATCCAACTCACCATCCATGATCATGGTAAAACCTTTAATGGTCTCTTTAATGTCTACAAAGACACCAGGGATTCCCGTAAACTGCTCGGCCACATGGAAAGGCTGAGACAAGAATCGCTGTACCCGTCGGGCGCGCGCCACGGCGAGTTTGTCCTCTTCCGAAAGCTCTTCCATCCCCAGGATGGCAATAATATCCTGAAGTTCTTTATAGCGTTGGAGCAACTCCTTTACGCGTTGGGCACAATCGTAATGCTCTTTCCCAAGAACCTCGGCGGTAAGGATACGGGAGGTTGAATCCAGGGGATCCACCGCCGGGTAAATCCCGAGTTCTGCAATCTTCCGAGACAGTACCGTGGTCGCATCCAGGTGGGCAAAGGTTGTTGCCGGTGCCGGATCCGTAAGGTCATCCGCAGGAACATAAACGGCCTGAACAGAAGTAATCGATCCTCTTTTAGTAGAGGTGATTCGCTCCTGCATGGCTCCCATTTCAGTAGCCAGGGTCGGTTGGTACCCTACCGCAGAAGGCATCCTTCCCAAAAGGGCGGAAACCTCAGATCCTGCCTGTGTGAAACGGAATATATTGTCGACAAAGAAAAGTACGTCTTTCCCCTGTCCTTCCCCGGCCCCATCCCGGAAATACTCCGCTATGGTCAATCCCGAAAGGGCCACACGGGCACGAGCTCCGGGAGGCTCATTCATTTGTCCGAATACAAAGGTCGCCTTGGACTCCTTCATAACTTTTTTATCCACCTTGCTCAGGTCCCATCCTCCTTCTTCCATGGAATGCAGGAAATCGTCTCCGTATTTGATAATTCCGGATTCCAGCATTTCCCGAAGCAGGTCGTTCCCTTCACGGGTACGTTCCCCTACTCCTGCAAATACTGACAGCCCGCCGTGTCCTTTGGCAATATTGTTGATGAGTTCCTGGATCAAAACCGTTTTCCCCACACCGGCTCCTCCGAACAAACCAATCTTACCCCCTTTGGCGTAAGGCTCGATCAGGTCGATGACCTTTATCCCGGTAAATAGTACTTCAGTGGAAGTGGAAAGATCTTCAAATTTAGGGGCTTCCCGGTGAATGGGCAGTCCGTCCTTACCCGCTTTGGGAAGGTTCCCAAGACCGTCAATTGCATCCCCAATCACATTGAAAAGGCGCCCATAGACGTCTTCCCCAACCGGCATTTGAATCGCGGCTCCTGTGGCGACAACCTCAGTTCCCCGGCTTAAACCATCTGTTGAGTCCATAGAAATGGACCGTACGGAGTTTTCGCCAATGTGCGATTGTACCTCGAGCACTAAAAGAGACCCGTCTTCCCTTGTAATTTCAAGGGAGTCGTAAATTTTTGGAAGGTCGGCTTCCGAAGGAAATTCAACGTCGATTACGGGGCCGATTATTTGGGATACCCTGCCTGAATGATTTGCCATTATTCTGAATTTATAAAAAGTCTAAGGTGCTTTTTTTCGGCTGCAAATATAGGGCATTCCTCCATAATTCGGAACGGTTTCCATCCCTTTTTGCATAAAAAAAGCGCCGGTCTCCCGGCGCTCAAAAATAAGTATTTACCTCTTACGGATTCACCGTCCATGAAACGTAGAAGATAGAACCTACAATTCCCGTTCCCACGGCGGAAAAGAAGTCTTCTCCGAGGATGTTGGATCCCCCCAGTTTAAAGATGGATTTCAGGCTGGGCACCGTATAGTTGACCTGCGCATCCAAAACATTAAATGAAGGTATAGGGCCGTCGGCAAAGGTGTTTTGCCACTCATAAGCATCACTCCAGCGGTAATTGATAAAGAACCCGAAATTCTTAAACAACTCCGTATGGCCGAAAGACGCCTTAACCTTGTGGTTCGGGGTGTTGAACTGGGTCCTGAAATCAGGGAAGGCCGCCTGATCGAATTCAAATTCCGCGTAGGTATAATTTATTCCAAAATCAAAATCGCCCAATACTTTAGCGTCAAGCCCAATTGTTGCTCCATAGGATTCTACTTCCGCAGGGGAATTGGTATAATTCTGATAGACCTCAACATCGCCGTTTTGCAATGCCAAAAGTGAGAGTGCATTATCCCCAGCCTGACCATAAAGGGGCACCAGTACATTGGTGTTGGAAATAAAATTGTCATACGTGTTATAGTATCCACTCAAGTCGATAGCTATACGGCCAATCTGCGCCCTGTAACCGACCTCAAATGCTAAAATCTCCTCAGGCTGAACAAGTGGTGTTTCTACTGCCGCGGGTGCACCAGCCTGTACGGAACTCACTGAAAAAGCGTTTTCATAAGCCGCCCTTCCGACAATCGTAGATGTCGGGCTTCCTGTAATCGCCTGCCCTGCAGGAGTCAGGTCGAAGGTACGGACATCCCGATCCAGGTTGTCTGGTGCAGAACCGACGAGAATGGCGCGCCCGGCATTCAGCCCTATGAATAAATCCTGGGTGGTCGGGTTTCGGAATCCCCGTTGGACTGAAAACCGAATGTTGTGGTTGCGCTCTTCGCCAAGGGTCGCTAAAAGGGAACCCCTGGGGGAGAAAAAGCCATCGAAAAACTCATTCTTGTCGTACCGTACCGATCCGGTAAATTTCAACCGGTCGTCCAGGAATTGTTTCTGCACCTGCAGGTACGCCCCGTACTCATTATAGGTAATGGGTCCGTCGAAATCGGTGAAAATGGTTCCCTGGGAATTCAATTCGTATTCCCGGAAAGATCCCCCGATCATGATATCAGCAAAGTCTGAAGTGAGGTGCGAAAAATTATAATTCGCATCGGCATGCCGGAATTTGGTGTTGTCGATAAACCGAGCTCCTGTGGTCAGGTCTCCGTCTGCGATGACCCGGTTAAACACCGAGTTAAACGCATCGGTCCCCGGCACTAAACGCCCCTGGTCTGCAGCTTGTCGGGCAAGCGCGTGGGCCTGTTCTTCCGGAAGTTGCACTCCTGTTCCGACCCCAAGCCGGGCCCCGATAAAGGTTTGCGCATATTCGGTAAACCACTGTGTATCCCCTTTCCAGGCCCTGTTGACATTAATAGCTGCAAAACGGGTGTCATAGGAATTCCCGGCGTTTTCCGATGTGATATACCCCCTTACAAAGAAGTTTTTATTGCGAACTTCTAAACGGTGTTGCTGGAGCGTAAAATCCCGGATCGCATACCGGTTGGCTCCCTGGTAAAGCGTATTTCCCCGGCCTATTCGCCCATTGTAGATAATCTCAAAATCATTGGCGAAAGGGCGGTAATATAAGGAAAAGTCGGTTTTCACACTCTGCGCATTGTAATTTAAAAGATCCGACTCCGCATATCCGGTACGGGAGACTAAAGCGCTTCCCACAGTCCCTGACGGGAGCCCGGCGGCCTGGTCAAAGTTCAGAAGCGTACTTACCTCATCCCCGTAAATATTCAACCCGTCATAGGCAGGATCGTCCCGGGTGGCACCCGGCCTGGCCAGGTCTTCATCATTAACAGCATGCCAGTCCTCCCCCTGAAGGAAAGAAAAGTTGGCCTTGATCGCGAATTTATCGCTAAAGGCGTGAGCCGCACGGATTCCAAAATCATAGTATGGGTTGGTCCCCGCCGCATCTTGTTGGGTAAACCCTGTTTTGAAATAGGCGCTGATTCCCTGGAAATCAAAGGGATTCTTACTGTTCATAAAAAGGATCCCATTAAAAGCCCCAGCCCCATAGAGGGCAGAAGATGCTCCGGGTAGGATTTCAACGCTCTGTACTTCCAGTTCACTCATCCCTACCAGGTTACCCAGTACAAAGTTCAAACCGGGCGCTGTATTGTCCATACCATCGACCAGCTGCATAAACCGGGTATTTGCAAAGGAGGCGAACCCCCGTGTATTGATCGACTGGAAGGTTAAACTGTTGGTGTTGATATCTACACCTTTAAGGTTTTGAAGCCCCCCGTAAAAGGACTCTGCAGGGGTATTTTGAATCTCCTTCAACCCAAATCGCTCCACCGACACCGGCGATTCAAAAAGGCGTTCCGGAGTTCTCGAAGCTGAAATAACCACCTCATCCAAATAGGTTTGGGCCTCAGCGAGGGTTATCGAAAGGTTTTCATTATTTGAGGATACGCTTACAGTAGTAGCGGTATATCCTACGCTCGTAATCCGAAGTTCAAATGGAGGAACCTCAGAAGTTTCCAGTACAAAATTCCCATCAAAATCTGCCGTAGTCCCTGTCATAGTCCCTACAATTACGACATTGGCTGCCGGCACCGGAATTCCATTTTCATCGCTTACATTTCCACGTACCGTGGTTTGCGCATAGGCCCCGACTGCAAATAGGAGCATGGCAAGGAGTAATCCTGTTCTCATTAGACTAGTCTGTGTTTTTGGTTTGAAGAGCAAGATACAGATTTTTTAGAACGGGGAATTAAAATTTAATAAAATTATGCGCGCATAATAAGAATACCATAACTAAGGGCAGTCTATTTTGAGAACTATGTAATACAGGTGGTTCCAGCCCTCTGCAGCATATTTGTGGACCTACTTTAATTCCAAAAAAGTTAAGGTTCTAAAGCCCCCCTATTCTTAAAATCGGAACCGCAAAGGGCAGGTCGAAAAGATGGGTAAATATACGGGTCGGGTATTGCGGGCAGACTGCAGGTACTTAGGTGCCAGGGCCACAGGCAGTTGTCTTTGACTAATCGG
>CAZEQO010000037.1:0-2443 GCA_964514365.1 uncultured Robiginitalea sp.
AAGCTGACCTCATGCACAACGGTACGCAGACCGTAGGCGACGCTGACTGCTTGGACCTCGAGTTGACTGGACATAGACCTGACGCTGCACTAGCGCTCTGCTGCGGAAGTCCCGATACCGTTTGCAGTTGTGTTGTCCGCTCGGGGCCGGGATCGGGGTCGGAATCGGTATCGAACCGACTGCAAAAGCGTTTTCGATACCGATACCGATAGCGATAGCGATAGCGATAGCGATAGCGATACCGACCCCGATCGTGGGCGAAACAGTCTTCGAGCTTCCGCACCGCTGCACTCGGAGTGAGAGTCGCGAAGCACGTGAGCTCTCTCGCGCTGGGAGAGGGGTAGGGGTGAGGGCATTAATGGGATGCGCTTGGGGATGGGTGTTTTTTGGTGTTTGTAAAACCCAGGTTTGAACGCTACCGGGAGATTTCCCACCAGATCCGGGAAATCTTTATAGCATACACAGATTTGGTAGAACCCCTTTCCCTTGATGAAGCGTACCTGGACGTTACAGAAAATAAAACAGGAATCCCCTCAGCCACTATAATCGCCAGTGAAATACGACACCGCATCTTTGAAATCACCGGATTGACAGCCTCCGCAGGTATCTCCATCAACAAATTTATTGCGAAAATCGCCAGTGACATCAATAAACCCAACGGGCAGAAAACCATTCCCCCGGAAGGGGTCACAGATTTTCTGATGGAGCTGGAGATTCGAAAGTTTTTTGGCGTGGGAAAGGTGACCGCTGAAAAAATGCACAACCTCGGCATTTTTAATGGGGCGGATTTAAAAACGAAATCCCGGGAATTTTTAGTGCAGCACTTCGGGAAAAGCGGAAACCATTATTATCAGGTGGTCAGAGGGATACACCACAGTGCTGTTCAACCCGAGCGCGTGCCAAAATCTGTAGGGGCAGAACGAACTTTTTCCGAAAACCTGAGTAGCGAAGTCTTTATGCTGGAGCGGTTGGAGGCCATAGCCGTTGAACTGGAATCCCGCCTTCAACCCAAAAAGCGGGCCGGTAAAACCATAACGCTAAAAATCAAATACAGTGATTTTCGCCTGCAAACCCGAAGCAAGACTTTGCCGTATTATATTTCCAGTTCCTCCATGGTATTAGAGAACGCCAAAGAACTCCTCTATCAGGAATCCCTCGAGAACTCTGTGCGCTTGCTGGGGATTTCCCTTTCCAATCTGAATACGGAAACAAAACAATCAGAACCCTATGAGGATACCATACAGGTCCAGTTGAAGTTTGATTTTTAGGACCTCTTACCTTTACCTTACAGGTTACACGTCTCGATCTCAGTCACCCTGAGGGTGTTTACCATCCCTTTATCCTTAATGGGCATGGCGGCCAGGCTGATAAGCATGTCCCCAACATCCAGGAAACCTTTCTGACAGGCGATCCGGTTGACATCTTCTATGGTCTCATCGGTGGAGACAAAACGGTCGTAATAAAAAGCCTTTACGCCCCACAGGAGGTTGAGCTGTGAGAGGATCCGTAAGTTTGAGGTGAACACCAAAATATGGGCGCGGGGTCTCCACGCTGAAATTTGAAAGGCCGTATATCCACTATTGGTGAGGGTGGAAATGGCTTTGGCCTGGATTTCGTTGGCCATAGAGGCAGCGTGATAACAAACAGCCTTGGTGATGTAGCGTTTTGTTCGCACATGAGGAGGTTCCTGGGGAACCCGGATAAGGTCTGAACTCTCCACACTTTTGAGGATGCTGGTCATTTTTTCAATGACCTGTATGGGGTAGTTACCCACAGAGGTCTCCCCTGAGAGCATGACGGCGTCTGCCCCGTCCATTACCGAATTGGCTACGTCGTTCACTTCCGCCCGGGTGGGTACCAAACTGGTAATCATGGTCTCCATCATCTGGGTGGCAATAATCACCGGAATACGTGCTTTCTTAGCACGCAAAACCAGTTTTTTCTGAATGAGCGGGACTTCCTGGGCAGGGACTTCCACACCTAAATCCCCGCGGGCCACCATAAGCCCGTCGCAATAGGCGACAATCTTGTCGATGTTCTTTACCGCCTCGGGCTTCTCGATCTTAGCGATAATGGGGATCTTGTACTTGGAGTGTTTCTCAATTATTTGTTGCAGGTCGATAAGGTCCTGGCTGTGGCGGACAAAGGAAAGCGCCATCCAGTCTACCTCCTGGGAAATCGCAAACATGGCATCTTTTACATCCTTCTCCGTAAGCGCTGGCAGGGAAATATTCGTATTTGGGAGGTTTACCCCCTTCTTCGATTTAAGCGGGCCTCCCTGGATAACTTTCGCCCGTACCGCATTTTTGCGATTGGTCTCAACCACTTCAAACATGAGTTTTCCATCGTCAAGGAGAATGCGCTCCCCCGGATTGACATCCCTGGGAAACTCCTTGTAGTTCATATAGACCTCCTCTGCGGTCCCCTCAAAAGGTTTCCCGGT
>CAZEQO010000037.1:2453-20962 GCA_964514365.1 uncultured Robiginitalea sp.
TGGAAAGATCATGATGAGCACTGGATGCCCGCCGAAGCCTGCGATCTGGTTCTAACCCCCGCCAGCTAGTTTTTTTAAAAACAATTTCATCGCCAGGCACCACAATGACTTCCCCGGACATAACCCCCACGCGAAGTTTTGGCCCCTGAAGGTCGGCAAGGATAGCCGTGTAGACCTGGAGTTCCTCGCTCAATTCACGGATCATTTTAACGCGCTTCTTCACATCCTCGTAATCCGCATGGGAAAAATTAATTCGAAACACATCTACTCCTGCCTCCATCATCCCTTTAAGCACTTCCCGTTTACTGGTGGCCGGTCCAAGAGTGGCAACAATTTTAGTCTTCTTTTTATTGGGCATTTCCTCTAATAGATTAGATTGTAACTGGATTTTAGTTTCGCGGTTTCAAGCCTGTAAGCAGTACTCACTTTGGGGATGGATAAAAGCCCTGGGAGCAGCTTGAGATTTTTTTCGTCTCCTTCGAGCTTCAGGAAGAAATCTACTTCCCGCTTCTCGGGTATCAAACTCCGGCGCTTCACTTCAGGTTCATTCTTAAACAACCCCACTGCCGACCCTCCGCTATACTCGGTTCCTGAATTCTTGAAGAGGGTCCATTCCCTGTAGGAGGTTTGATCTTTCCATTCAAAAACCACAAAAAAGCCGTCCCGGTCGAGCTCGAGATCTTCTGTGGTCCGTCTCAAATTCAGCCCGAAGACGCTATTCAGTGCATAGGCCAGGGCATAGTCTTCCAAATTACTGTGAATGGCAAAGAGACTGAATACTGTTTCCTCCAGAAGGTCCTCCCACAATTCCTCCATTGCTCCCATCGCAAAACACTTAAAGTAAATATACACGTTCTACAGGAATCCACCTAGAACGGCCTGCTTTAAGGGCTTCCCACATATCAGCGAAATCGTTGTAGAACAAATTATCCCACTATTTCTTTTTACCCTGAAGGGCGTAAAATGCCCTCTTCGAAGCTTTTTCTTCCGCTTTCTTTTTAGAAGTTGCCCGGGCCTTGGCCATAAGGCGGTCATCGATCCAGAGTTTTACGCCAAAGTGTTTGACCGGATCGTTCCCCGTATCCTCATACACTTCATAGCGAAAGTCCTTCTTCTGCTTCTGGCACCCCTCAATAACAAGGCTCTTGTAACTGATGACCTGGCCTTCCAACTGCTCTATATCCACATAAGGGTCGATCACGCGGGACTGTATAAATTTCTCGCAATAGTTATAACCCCGGTCCAGATAAATGGCCCCGACAAGGGCTTCGAAAACATTTCCATAAATATTTTCACCGAAGTGTTCCCTGGGAATACGGCTTTCCACATATTCGAGCAGGCCCAGGTCCTTCCCCAGTTCATTGAGGTGTTTCCGGCTTACGATTTTCGACCTCATTTTGGTCAGGTAGCCCTCATCCCCGGCAGGGACTTCCTTGTAGAGATAATGAGAAATGATGGTCCCCAACATGGAATCCCCCAGGAATTCCATCCTTTCGTAATTCAGGGGATTGCCTTTTTTATCCTTCCGATTCAGGGAACGGTGCAGGAAGGCATTTTTATAAAGGTCCAGTTTCCGGGGTTTAAAACCCAGGATCTCCGTGATTCCCAAAAAAAAATCCCCATCCTCTTTGGGATGGGAATTAAAGATGTTTCCAGGAAATGTCATGGGCCCTCTAACTAATTTTTCTAAATAATACACAGGCGTTATGCCCTCCGAAGCCAAACGTATTGCTCATGGCGACATTTACTTCCCGCTCCTGCGCTTTATTCAACGTGAGGTTAAGGCTCGGATCGATTTGATCGTCCACAGTAGTGTGATTGATGGTAGGAGGTACAATGCTGTGTTTCATGGCGAGGATGGAAGCTATGGCCTCTATGGCCCCGGCTGCTCCGAGGAGATGCCCTGTCATGGATTTGGTCGAATTGATATTGATTTTAGAGGCGTGCGCTCCGAATACCTGGGTAATGGCTTTCAGCTCAGCGACATCACCGAGCGGAGTAGCCGTCCCATGCGTATTTATGGCATCTACTTCCTCGGGGGTTACCCCGGAATCCTGCAGGCAGTTCTCCATGACCCTGATAACACCAATACCTTCCGGGTGAGGTGCCGTCATATGGTATGCATCACTGGAGAGACCTCCCCCCAGGACCTCAGCGTAAATTTTAGCACCCCGTGCTTTGGCGTGCTCATATTCTTCAAGAATCAGGGATCCTGCACCCTCCCCGAGTACAAAACCGTCTCGCGTGGCATCGAATGGGCGGGAAGCGGTCCTGGGACTGTCGTTTCGTGTTGAGAGGGCGTGCATGGCATTGAACCCCCCCACTCCGGCAATGGTTACCGCTGCTTCACTTCCACCGGTTACAACCACATCGCAATAGCCCATGCGTATGTAGTTCAGGGAATCAATCAGCGCATTGGCCGAAGACGCGCAGGCCGAGACCGTGGTATAATTCGGCCCCATAAAGCCGTGTTTGATAGATATATTTCCCGGAGCGATGTCCGCAATCATCTTTGGAATAAAAAATGGATTGAATCTCGGGGTTCCATCCCCCTGCGCAAAATTCAGTACCTCGGTCTGGAAAGTCTCCAGGCCTCCGATACCCGCGCCCCAGATAACCCCTACCCGGAATTTATCGATGGTATCCAGATCCAGGCCGGAATCGACAATGGCTTCATCGGAAGAAACCAGGGCGTATTGTGTAAACCGATCGAGCTTACGGGCTTCTTTCCGATCAAAGAAGTCCATGGGATCGAATCCTTTAAGCTCACAGGCAAATTTAGTCTTGAATTTTTCAGCGTCAAAATAAGTGATAAAATCACTGCCGCTTTTACCGCTTATAAGTCCTTCCCAATAAGCGTCTAAGGTGTTCCCAATGGGCGTTAAGGCCCCTAATCCGGTAACTACTACTCGCTTTTTATCCATGGAACGAATCTCTAAAACTGCTCTATACCCAAGCGTAAATTAAAAAAAATTATCCATGCAGCGCGTTTACCACATGGATAATTTAAATACTAATGAAAACAATATCATTAATTCTTGGCCTCCTCGATATAACTGATAGCCTGACCTACTGTTGCGATATTTTCTGCTTGATCGTCAGGGATTTGAATATCGAATTCTTTTTCGAATTCCATAATGAGTTCCACAGTGTCCAGTGAATCTGCCCCCAGGTCGTTGGTAAAGCTGGCCTCGGTAACCACTTCATTTTCGTCAACACCCAGCTTATCAACAATAATAGCCTTTACTCTTGATGCAATATCTGACATATTGTAAGATTTAAAATTAAGATGATGGCAAAAATATAAAACTTTGGAATAAAACTCCCTTTTACCAGCAAAATGTGACCTAATATACACAATTTAGAACTGACAATAGTACATTTGCCCTGAAATTCAACGCTATTCTTCTTTTGTGAAAACTATCAAACGAATTGTGTTATTCGCCTCAGGATCAGGCTCCAATGTGGAAAACATTGCCAAATACTTTGAGGGAGATGACCGGGTGGAGATCGTCGGAGTCCTTTGTAACAATCCCGGCGCAGGTGTTGTAGATCGCTGCAAGAGGCTCCGGCTGCCATTGTATTGCTTCAACCGCCCGGCTTATATGGAGGGTAAAGGAATCCTCGCCTTGTTAAAGGGTTTGGATCCCGACCTGATAGTCCTTGCGGGGTTCCTTTGGAAAATTCCGGAATCGACCGTCGCTGCCTTTCCGGACAAAATAATTAACATCCACCCGGCACTATTGCCCAGGTTCGGGGGGAAGGGAATGTACGGAATGCACGTCCACCGGGCAGTTATCGAGGCAGGCGAAACAGAATCGGGGATTACCATACACAGGGTAAATGAGGCGTATGACAAGGGCAGTATCCTTTTGCAGGAAAAAACCCCAATTGAGCCCGGGGACACCCCGGAAGCCCTTGCCAAAAAAATCCACGCCCTGGAATACGCACATTACCCCCCGGCCATTGCTTCCCTTTTATTCGAGTAGATCATGGCTCAGAAAAAACAGTATTACGCCGTCTGGAAGGGAAAGAATCCCGGAGTCTACAAAGGCTGGCAGGCCTGTAAAAAAGAAGTAGATGGAATTGAAGGGGCGAGATACATGGGGTTTATTACACGGGAAGACGCACAAAAAGCCTTTGATTCCTCCTATGAAGAAAGCCTGAAAGCGAACACGCGAAAAAAGAAGCCCTCCGAAGACTTGTTAAAAAAAATCGGACCCCCCAATTACCGCTCCATTTCCGTAGATGCAGCTTCGAGCGGAAATCCGGGTGTCATGGAATACCAGGGTGTGGATACCAAATCGGGGAAAAGACTCTTTCGGCAGGGCCCTTTTGAAGAGGGGACCAATAATATTGGGGAATTTCTCGCTATCGTCCACGGGTTGGCCTACCTGAAAAAGAACAAAAGCAAACGTATCCTTTATACGGATTCCAGAACTGCCATGAGCTGGGTGCGGAAGAAGAAATGCAATACCCGACTGGAACCTTCTGAAAAAAACGCAGGGCTTTTCCAAATGGTCCGAAGGGCAGAAGAATGGCTCCGCTCCAATTCCTATGAAACTCCAGTGGTAAAATGGGAAACCCGGGCCTGGGGTGAAATCCCTGCAGATTTCGGAAGAAAATAGGGGCTAACTTCGGTTCTTATTGCTGAAGCTATCGCAAATCAAAACCGTATATTTGCAAAAATCTTTCTAAGCTTTGGGCAAATTACTCATCGTGGGAACTGTTGCATTCGATGCTATTGAGACCCCCTTTGGCAAAACCGACAAAATCCTCGGAGGAGCTGCAACATTTATAGGCCTGGCCGCCTCAAACTACAATGTCAAACCCGCTATCGTCTCTGTGGTCGGAGACGATTTTCCACCTGCTTATCTCGATCTGCTTACCAGCAAATCCGTCGACCTCGAGGGTTTGGAAGTGGTCAAAGGTGGAAAAACCTTTTTCTGGAGTGGAAAGTATCAGCACGACCTGAACAAACGGGATACCCTTGCGACGGAACTCAACGTACTTGCCGACTTTAAGCCCAGGGTTCCCCGGGAATTCAGGAATCCAGATGTGGTGATGTTGGGCAACCTGCATCCCGAGATCCAAATGCAGGTACTGAATCAACTGGAAAGCCGTCCAAAATTAGTTGTCCTGGACACTATGAATTACTGGATGGAACACACATGGGATGCCTTGATTGACGTCATTGGCAAAGTTGATGTGATCACCATTAATGACGAGGAAGCCCGACAATTGAGCGGGGAGTATTCCCTGGTCAGGGCGGCCCGGAAAATAAGTGCTATGGGGCCTGAATATGTACTGATTAAGAAAGGGGAAAACGGGGCACTTCTCTTTCACGATAAACGCATATTCTTTGCACCCGCCCTTCCCCTGGAAGATATTTTTGACCCGACAGGAGCCGGAGACACTTTTGCCGGAGGTTTTACAGGCTATCTGGCAGATACAGAAAATATCTCTTTTGACAATCTTAAGAACGCTGTAATACACGGTGCGAATCTGGCGTCTTTCAGCGTAGAGCGATTTGGCACAGAACGCCTTCAGGAATTAAAGCCTTTGGAAATAGAGGCGCGGTTACAAGAGTTTAAAGACCTGACCCAGTTCGATTTTGAAATAAAATAATGGGGCAGATCCTATTCGTTTTTTAATTCTATCTCCATGAGTGACGCGATTAAACATGAATGCGGTATTTCCCTGATCAGGCTTCTGAAGCCCCTAGAGTATTATCAGGAAAAATACGGGACGGCCTTTTACGGGGTCAATAAGATGTATCTGATGATGGAGAAGCAGCATAACCGTGGGCAGGATGGGGCCGGTTATGCCAGTATCAAGCTCGATATGGAAGCCGGAGAGCGCTATATGAGTCGTATCCGGTCGATAGAATCTCAACCGATCCAGGATATTTTTGACCGAATCAACCTGCGCATCAATACCTCTCTCGAAGAAGCCCCTGAATTTGCCAAAGACATCCATTGGCTCAAGCGGAATATTCCGTATATCGGAGAATTGATCCTCGGACATGTTCGTTACGGAACCTTCGGGAAGAACAGCATAGAAAGTGTACACCCGTTTTTAAGACAGAATAACTGGATGCACCGGAATCTCATTGTCGCCGGCAACTTCAATATGACGAACGTCAGGGAATTATTCGACAATCTGATTCAGCTGGGGCAGCATCCAAAAGAAATGGCAGACACCATTACGGTCATGGAAAAAATTGGTCATTTCCTGGATGACGCTGTCGCCAAATTATATAAAGACATTAAAAAAGAAGGCTTCTCTAAAATGGAGGCTTCACCCCACATTGCAGAGCGACTGAAGGTGTCGAAAATTCTTCGGAAATCTTCCAAGAACTGGGATGGGGGATACACCATGGCCGGTTTGTTGGGCCACGGCGATGCTTTTGTCCTCAGGGACCCCTCGGGGATTCGGCCCGCCTACTACTACCAGGATGATGAAGTAGTGGTTGTCGCCTCGGAACGCCCTGCGATTCAGACCGTTTTTAACGTCTCCTACGACGCGGTTAAAGAGCTGCCGCCGGGCAATGCGATTATCGTTAAAAAAAGTGGTCGGGTATCCATAGATCAGATTTTAAAACCCAAAGACCGAAAAGCCTGTTCTTTTGAACGGATCTATTTCTCCCGGGGTAATGACCGCGAGATCTACGAGGAGCGCAAGGAACTCGGTCGTCTTTTGTTCCCCCAACTCCTGAAGAGCATTAACGGGGATATCCGAAGAACCGTGTTTTCATATATTCCCAATACTGCAGAAACTTCTTTTCTGGGGATGGTTCGGGAGGCACAGTCATACCTGAATAAGAAAAAGGAAGCTCAGATTCTCGAAATGGGATCTGATCTGAATCCGGAAGCCCTTCATGAAATTCTCGATGTGCGCCCCCGAATTGAAAAAGTGGCTATTAAAGACGCTAAACTGAGGACCTTTATTACCCAGGACAGCAGTCGTGACGATCTGGTCGCACACGTATACGACATCACCTATGGCTCCGTGGAAAAAGGAGACTATCTGGCCATTATAGACGACAGTATTGTAAGGGGAACTACCCTGAAGAAGAGTATTTTGAAAATCCTGGACCGACTGAACCCGGAAAAAATCATCGTGATCTCTTCAGCTCCACAAATACGCTACCCCGATTGCTACGGGATAGACATGGCCAAACTCGAGGACTTTATAGCCTTTAAAGCTGCCCTGGCACTTCATAAAGATCGGGGTACAGAAGATGTTATAGAGAATATTTACCAGGCCTGTAAGGCCTCGGTAACCCGTCAGGACTCTGAGGATGTCAATTACGTAAAAGGCTTTTACGCCCCTTTCACCGCCCAGGAGATTTCGACCAAAATAGCCGAAATCCTGAGTCCGCCGGATATCCGGGCTGAGGTAACCATCATCTACCAGACCATAGAAAACCTGCATAAGGCGTGTCCGAAGAATCTCGGGGACTGGTACTTTACAGGTGAATATCCCACACCGGGCGGTAACCGGGTTGTAAACCGGGCGTTTATCAATTTTTACGAGGGTAAAAATCAGCGTGCGTATTAGTATTTCCGATGAAATACACTCTTATAGGTGTTTCGTCGATGTTTTAGGTATTTCATCGTGGAATTAGCGCCACAGGACGGTTCGGAGCTTACATTGTCGAGGCCATAGCATAAGTAGGTTTAAGTTCATGGTAAGATTTGGGGAAAAAAGGTGGAGACTTCTCCGCCTTTTTTGTTGTCCTGCTGCGACGCTTCCATTTTTTCACACCTATTGAAGATGCTCCTTTCAGCAGGCGTACTACTTCTCCCACACGTATTTAAGGCATAGGTATTTCAACGGTTATAACGGGTATTCACCCGAGAGCTTTTCAACAGCTGACTCCTTGCTCTAGTTTTGGAGGACCATAGCATAAGTAGGTTAAGTTCATGGTAAGATTTGGGGAAAAGGCAAGGGTAAAACCTTGCCTTTTTATTTGCACATAATCCTCCTGATTTCCACGGGATTGTTTCCGAATTATGAAGTTCAAGATGTAGTCCTTTTCGGACTTTCGCCGTTTTTTCTGGTAGATTTCCTTTGTTATTTCTCTTAATACCAGTATTTTAGTAGTGCCATAGCATAAGTAGGTTAAGTTTATGGTAAGATTTGGGATGAAAAGGACAGAGTTTTCTCTGTCCTTTTCTGATTTACAGACACAAAAAAATCCCGGCATTAACCGGGATTCATTTAAAACTTGTACTACACCCTGGCTTAACTACCCTTAGTGTATTCCTCAGCCACCTTTTCCCAGTTTATAACATTGAAAAAGGCATTGATATAATCCGGACGCCTATTTTGGTAATTCAGGTAATAGGCGTGCTCCCAAACATCCAGGCCGAGAATGGGATGGCCGCCACAGCCCGTGCCGGGCATCAGGGGATTGTCCTGGTTTGGCGTAGAACAAATCTCAACTTTTCCGCCTTTATGCACACATAACCAGGCCCACCCTGATCCAAACCGGCCGGCCGCTGCCTTGCTGAAGGCATCTTTAAAACTCTCAAAGGAGCCAAAAGCCTCCGTTATTGCCGTACCCAGAGCTCCCTGCGGCTCTCCACCTCCATTTGGTGACATAACCTCCCAGAAGAGGCAGTGGTTATAGAAGCCGCCGCCGTTATTCCTAACGGCTGCATTAGACATGTCCAATTGCCCTAAAATAGATTCGATGGACTTATTGGCGAGGTCTGTTCCTTCAATAGCTGCATTGAGTTTGGTAGTATACCCATTGTGGTGCTTGGTATGGTGAATTTCCATAGTCCTGGCGTCGATATAAGGCTCCAGGGCGTCGTATTCATAAGGTAAATTTGGTAGTTGGAATGACATAAGATCGTGTTTTTTGTTATCATAAGTGTCCATCAAAAATACCGATTTTAACAAACACTTTGCGCTAATTTAATGTTAAGAAGCTCTGTAGATTCCTTAATTTGCAAAGAATGGACCAGCATGTAAAAGCCTTTCGAATCTTTGATGCCTCAGCAGGCTCCGGTAAGACTTTTACCCTGGCCCGGGAATATCTCAGCCTGATATTACGGCCGGGCCCCGGGGGATTATTCCGAAGGATTCTGGCGATTACCTTTACCAACAAGGCTGTAGCGGAGTTAAAAAACCGCATTCTCGACAGCCTTATGGAATTCGCCGCCCTGAGTGCGGAAAATTCGGATACCACGCCCATGTTTGAAGCTGTGCGGTCAGAGCTGCAAACAGACCGGGCTCCCTTAATTCAAAGAAGTCGGGCAGTACTCCAGCAAATACTACATAATTATGCATTTTTCGATGTTTCCACCATCGACAAATTCAATCAAAGGGTACTCAGGACCTTTGCCCGTGATCTGGACATACCCGCGAATTTTGAGGTCGTACTGGAGACAGACCTCCTACTGGAGGAGGCCATTAATGAACTTATAGCCAAGGCGGGAACAGATAAACAACTGACGGATATACTTGTCGATTTTGCCCTTGAAAAAGCCGAAGACGAAAGGAGCTGGGACGTCAGTGATGATTTACTCAAAATGGGGAGACTCCTCTTTGACGAAACCCATTACCAGGCATTGGATGTGTTTTCAGAGAAGAAAATAGAAGACTTTCTAAAGCTCAAAAAAAACCTGCGGGACTCTGGGAATGAAACGGAGAAAATGCTCCGAAATACCGCGAAAGACATCCTGGAACGCATCGAGTCCAATGGATTGGAGTTTTCCGATTTCTCGGGAAAGTACTTTCCCAATTTTATCCTCAAAATCTCAGAAGGCCAATTCGATCTCAATACGGATTCCAAATGGGTTGAGGATTTTGGATCTAAGCCGCTATATCCGGGAAGGGTTTCACCTTCTAAACAGCAAATTCTGGATGAGGAGGCACCTGCTTTCGCCATTCTTTTTCAAAAAATCCTGCAGGGGTTGTACCATCGGGACTTTCTGGCCAATGCCTACAAAAATATCGCTCCTTTCGCGGTTTTGGGGTTGCTGCAACAAGAGCTCAAAAATCTTCGGATGGAGCAAGGGTACCTTCCCATAGCTGCATTTAATACGATTATCGCCAAAGGAATAGCAGACGAGCCCGCACCGTATATCTATGAGCGCCTGGGGGAGCGGTACCAACATTATTTTATCGACGAATTTCAGGACACTTCCCAGCTTCAGTGGAATAATCTGAAACCCCTTGTCAGCAATGCGATCGAAGGGGAATTCGACCAGGGGGCAAAAGGGTCAGTTGTCCTTGTGGGGGATGCTAAACAAGCTATTTACAGGTGGCGAGGTGGAAAGGCAGAGCAATTTTTGAATCTGATAAATGGAATCGAGAATCCTTTTCCGGTTCTGCCCGAAAACCAGCCCCTCCCTAAAAACTTCCGCAGCCACAAACCCCTCGTTCAATTCAACAATGAATTTTTCAGTCACATCAGTGCCTTCATGAACCGAAAGGCCTATTCCGACCTTTTCCTCAAAGGTAACAGGCAGGAGTACCATCGCGATTCTCAGGGGTTGGTGCACCTGGAGTTTATCCCCCCGGATGCCGAAAATCAAAATGAACTCTATACTACCCGTACCCACGCGATTATACAGGATCTCATTAACAAGGGGTATACGTACCGGGATATCTGCATTCTCACACGCCGTGGCAAAGACGGCGTACTGATCTCACAGCATTTGATGCAGGAGGGAATTCCCGTCAGCTCTTCGGAGACCCTATTGCTCAGGAACCATCCTGGGGTACAGTTTGTGATTACCCTCTTGAAACATTTGCTGATTCCGGAAGATAAAAACCACATTTTTGACCTGCTCTTATACCTCAGTGTAGCGCAAGAGGATCGGCACAACTGGATACATAGGCACCTGGATGCGATTGACGAAGTTTTGTCCTCCTACCATTTTTATTCAGGCCAAAACCGTTTAAGGCCTGTTTATGAGGTGGTGGAAACAGCGATTCGCCAATTCGATCTGGGTGGTCAGAAAGATGCCTATCTTATTTTTTTGATGGACCTCGTTCACGAAATCGGTCAAAGCCGGGATCCCTCGATACAAACCTTTCTGGAGTACTGGAAGCTCAAAGAAGAAAAACTGAGCATAAGTGCCCCGGAAGGGTTTAACGCCGTAACCCTGATGACTGTCCACAAATCCAAAGGGTTGGAATTTCCAGTAGTCCTCTTCCCTTTTGCGAATTCGGATATCTACTATGAAAAGGATCCGAAATTATGGTTGCCCGTAACCCCGGAGCGATACAACGGTTTTAATGCTGTCCTGGTAAGTAAAAAGAAAAACCTTTTAAATTATGACCCCCCTGCTCCTGAGCGCTATTCAGAAGAGCAGGAAAAGCTGGAGCTGGATGCCTACAACCTCCTTTACGTAGCCCATACCCGGGCGATTAAGGCCTTGTACATCATCAGCAAAGACCCCGGGAAAAAGCCGGGCAGTTCAGAACCCAGGACTTACGGAGACATCTACGCCCGTTACTTGTCCGATAAAGGACTTTGGGAGGATTCCAAATCGGTCTATACCTTCGGGAACCTGGACCCCGATCACGTGCCCGGACAAAGTCCGGTGAAAATCCCTGTGTCCTATCGTTATACCGCCAGGGATCGAATCTCTCTGAAGCTGGTAAGCTATCCGGAAAAGTACCGGGACACAGAACAGGCACAGGCGATGGAGTACGGGAACATCCTGCACTATGCGCTGAGTCTGGTAATTCAGGCTTCGGATGTCGAAAATGCTATCGCACGGCTTATTGAAGAAGGGATGATTCGCACTGAGGAATCCGCCATCCTTAAACAACGTCTGGAAAGCGTCGTAAAGCATCCCCGTTTATCTCCTTATTTTGAACCCGGCATCAGGGTTTTGAATGAACAGGAAATCTTTTTAAAAAATGGGGTAATTTTACGCCCTGATCGCGTGGTTTTCTCAAATGAGAAAGCCGTAATTATGGATTATAAAACGGGCCGGCCGGATAGACAACACCGGAACCAGGTACAGGAGTACCGGGAGGCCCTTCAGGCGATGGGTTATATTGCCGAAACCGCCATCGTCGTCTATATCAGTGAAAATTTAATAACCCCGGAATTTATATAACCTATGTACGGAAAGATCAAAGCACACCTGGAGCAGGAACTCGAAGAAATAAAAAAGGCAGGTTTATTTAAAGAAGAACGCATCATCACCTCTCCCCAGGGCCCGGTCATCCGGATTTCTACCGGGGAAGAAGTATTGAACTTCTGTGCGAACAACTATTTGGGCCTCTCGGCTCATCCCGAAGTGATTCAGGCGGCCAAGGACACCCTGGACAGTCACGGTTTTGGGATGTCCTCAGTGCGTTTTATTTGCGGGACCCAGGATATTCACAAACAATTGGAACAGCGTATTGCAGAATTTTACGGCACAGAAGATACGATCCTTTACGCCGCGGCTTTTGATGCCAACGGAGGGGTTTTTGAACCCCTGCTCGGCCCTGAAGATGCCATTATCTCAGACGCCCTGAACCACGCCTCCATCATAGACGGAGTCCGTTTGTGCAAAGCCAAAAGGTACCGGTATGCCAATGGGGACATGCAGGATCTGGAAGCCCAGTTAAAACAAGCAGGGGAAGATGGAGCCCGATTTAAACTCATTGTAACAGACGGTGTCTTTTCGATGGATGGCCTTGTGGCTCCCCTGGACAAAATCTGCGACCTGGCCGAAGAGTACGATGCCCTGGTGATGATCGATGAATGCCATGCCACGGGATTTATAGGGGAAACCGGAATTGGGACCCTGGAGGAAAAAGGAGTGCTGGGGCGTGTCGATATCATTACAGGAACCCTCGGAAAAGCAATGGGTGGCGCAATGGGCGGGTATACGACCGGGAACAAAGAAATCATCGAAATGCTCAGACAGCGTTCCCGCCCTTATCTGTTTTCAAACTCCCTGGCTCCGGCCATCGTGGGAGCTTCTCTAAAGGTTTTTGAATTATTGGAGCAAGACAACAGCCTGAAAAAACAACTGGATGAGAATACCGCGTATTTTAAAAACGGAATGAAAGCAGCAGGCTTTGATATCATCGATGGTGATTCCGCTATTGTACCTGTCATGCTCTACGACGCAAAACTCTCTCAGGACATGGCCAATTCGCTTTTAGAAAAAGGGATTTACGTCATTGGTTTTTTCTATCCCGTAGTGCCTAAAGGGAAAGCGCGCATCCGCGTTCAACTGTCTGCAGCCCACACCCGCGAGCATCTGGATAAGGCCATATCCGCCTTTACGGAGGTCGGCAAAGAGCTTAAGGTAATTTGAAGGCATACCTATATATTAAGGTATACAGACGTGGAATATTGCAACAAAAAATAGGAAATTGATTTTGTTAATAATTCTTAACAACTTACATTTGCGTCTGATAAACACTTAAACTTAAAAATTTGAACATGAAACAGCTTTGCAGATTATTAGTTGTTGCTCTTATCCTCTTAGGAGTTAACAACATTCAAGCTCAGGATGAGGATAATCCGTGGCAGTTCACAATTGGAATTAACGCTATTGATGTTTTTCCTACAAATTCTGATCCTGCTTCTTTCCTTCCTGGCTACGAAACAGGGGGTTTGTTTGATGAGTATTTTAATGCAAACGACCACTGGAACATCCTGCCATCCGTTTCCTATCTGGGAGTATCTCGTTATGTAGGTGATGGGTTCTCCTTTGGTGTTCGAGGTTCCCTGAACCGAATCGACAAATTAGGAGACACCAGGATAGACGACGTTTCGCACTATGCTGTTGATGGAACTCTTAAATACGCTTTCCTCAAAGGAAAACGTTTCGATCCGTTTATCGAGATCGGTGGGGGATACACATGGGTGGATGAGATCGGAGCCGGAACCGTTAACGGAGGTCTTGGATTCAACTACTGGTTCAGCGACTGGTTAGGTGCCACCGTACAATCTTCCTACAAACATGCTTTTGAGGATTACGGGGTAACCCACTTCCAGCACATGGCTGGTCTGTCTATCCGCTTCGGAGGAACTGACACCGATGGTGACGGTATCTACGATAAGGACGATGCCTGTCCTGAAGTTGCTGGCCTTGAAGCTTTCAACGGTTGTCCTGATTCCGACGGTGATGGTATCGAAGATTCTAAAGATGCCTGTCCTAACACTCCTGGCCCAGCCGAGTACAACGGTTGTCCTGATTCTGACGGAGATACTGTTATAGACAAAGACGATGCTTGTCCTAACACTCCAGGGCTTGTTGCACTCGCCGGATGTCCTGATGCTGACGGAGACGGTGTTGCCGATAAAGATGACGAATGTCCTAACGAAGCAGGTCCTGTTGAAAATAATGGATGCCCTTGGCCAGATCGTGACGGTGACGGTGTTCCGGACAAAGATGACCTTTGCCCAGACCTCGTGGGAACTGTTGCAAACAACGGATGTCCTGAAGTAACTGAAGCTGTTCGTAAGACACTTCTGGATTACGCCAAGACCATCTTGTTCGACACTGGTAAATCTACAATCAAGCCACAGTCTGCTGATGTCCTGAACAACATCGCTGACATCCTTGATGACTACCCGAATGTTAATTTCAGAATTGAAGGACACACGGATAGCACAGGTAGTGATGCCCTGAACAAGAGATTGTCCGGAGAACGTGCCCAGGCTGTTATGAACTACCTGATTGAAAAAGGTATTCCTTCAGAAAGGATGACGTCCGTAGGATACGGAGAAGAGCGTCCAATCGCTGACAACAATACCCGCGAGGGTAGAAGGACTAACCGTAGGGTTGAAATCCACGGTGAAACTCCTAATAACTAAGAAGTAAACCTTCTGATATTTGAAAAGCCCTGGCAGTAATGCCGGGGCTTTTTTTTATTTTTAGCCTGTGATCAACTTTCTGGAATCGGTATTGGAGGAGTGCAACGGCTGGCGGAAAACTCCGGAGCAATATATCTTTGTCCTTCCGAGCAAAAGGGCGGGGTTCTTTCTCAAAAATCTCATCGCCCAAAAAACGACAGAACCTTCCTTCGCACCCCGTATACTCAGTATAGAATCGTTTGTCGAAGAGATCTCTGAAATCCGGTACGCCCCGGTAACCCGGTTGATGTTCGACCTGTATGCGGCGTATTTAGGGGAAGGAGGCCTGGAAAAGGAATCTTTTTACGATTTCAGTCGCTGGGGCCAAATGTTGTTACAGGATTTCAATGAAATCGACAGGTATCTGGTCAATTCAGCTGAATTCTTTGATTACCTGGGGTCTTTACAGGAAATCCGGCACTGGACGCCAGAGGGAACCTCTACCCCCCTGATCGACAAACAGGTAAAATTCTGGAAGTCCCTTTTCCCCATTTACAAAAGATTCCGGGATCGCCTGGATAAAGAAGGGCTAGGGTATCAGGGGCAAGTCTACCGCAAAGCCACGACAAAACTCGAAAAATATCTCGAGCACCATGGCTCATATTATCATGTTTTCGTGGGATTTAACGCCCTGAATAAGTCTGAGGAATACATTATCCGTGAAATCCTCAAACATGGGAAAGCGGAGATTTTCTGGGATGCAGATCCCTACTACCTCGAAAATCCGGTCCATGATGCCGGATACTTCTTAAGGTCGCATTTTAAATCCTGGGACTATCTGAAAACCAATGCTCCTAAAGGTGTCAATCGTTTCTTTGATGCTGCCAAAAACATTCAAATAACCGGTTTGCCTAAAAATATTGCCCAGGCCAAATACGCCGGGGGCCTGATTGGGGATATGGTTGAAAAAGAAAAAGCACTTGATAAAACCGCCCTGATCCTCGGGGATGAAACCCTCCTCAACCCTATACTTCACAGCCTCCCTGAATCTTTAAAGGGTGTAAACATTACCATGGGCTATCCATTAAAAGATAGTTCCCTCGCACATCTTTTCAGCGTCCTTTTTCAAATCTTCAAAGAAAAAGGTCGAAAAGGGATCTCCACAAAGAAGGTTTTAGTCCTTTTTTCCAATCCCTTTCTACAGGAGTGGTTCTTAAACCTGGGGTTTGACCATTCCACCGCCTCCGGACGTATGGTACGGGAGAATAAACCGTATCTCGGCGATGCCGATTTTAAAAAGCTCGGGCTTCCCCCGGCGCTCCGCCAGTTATTGTCTGTGCAACCCAGTCCTGATACAGGAGCGTTAATTTCCCGTTTTATCACTCTTTTGGAGGCGCTTCAGAGCCTTTACCTGGATTCACAGGATTCTGTCAGTCTGGAATTCCTCAGACACTTTCTCCTTTTGTTCAACCAGCTCTCCGAGCTACATCAGACGTACCCCTTTCTCACAGATACCGGCTCGCTTTTCATGTTGTATGAACAACTCCTGGAGGAAGACACCCTCGATTTTGAGGGAAAACCGCTGGAAGGATTACAAATTATGGGCATGTTGGAATCTCGTTGCCTCGACTTTGAGACTGTGATCATCACTTCGGTAAATGAAGGTGTACTCCCCGCAGGTAAGTCAAATAACTCTTTTATTCCTTTTGAGGTCAAGCGAGAATTCGACCTTCCCACCTATAAAGAAAAGGATGCCGTATACACTTACCACTTTTACCGACTCCTGCAAAGGGCAAAAAATATTTACCTCTGTTACAATACGGAACCGGATGTCCTGAATGGAGGTGAACCCAGCCGGTTCATACATCAACTGCGGAACGATCCCGCGACCTCCGGATCCGTCCAGAGCAACCTGGCGGCCCCGGAATCCGGAATTGCCCCTGCGCCTTCCAAAGCCATTCCCAAGACCCCGTCCCTTTTGGCACTTCTCGGCCTGAAGGCCTCCAACGCCTTCTCTCCCACTTCGCTGAGCCGCTATATACAGGATCCGCTGGAATTTTACAGGAAAAACATCC
Source organism: uncultured Robiginitalea sp. (assembly GCA_964514365.1). Classification (GTDB taxonomy): domain Bacteria; phylum Bacteroidota; class Bacteroidia; order Flavobacteriales; family Flavobacteriaceae; genus Robiginitalea. Next base: position 19,305 of record CAZEQO010000037.1, read on the forward strand.
TTGGCATTCGCGATACCCTGGAACTCGAAGAGACCATCGCCCCCAATACTTTTGGAAACGTCATACATGAGACCCTTGAAAACCTCTACCTCCCCTGTTTAGGAGAAATCCTCGTGCCGCATCATATCGCCCAAATGAAAAATACGGTCCGGGAAGTACTCCGGGAAGCCTTTGATAAACACTACCTCAAAGGGAGCAAACTCCTGGGGAAAAACCTGATGGCACTCAGGGTGATGGAAAAATACCTCGATTTATTCCTGGAATTGGAAGTGAAACGCATCGCCCGGCAGGAAGTTCGGATACTGGGATTAGAGAAAAAACTGATTCGGGAACTGGGTGACATTCCCGGTTGTCCGGGTCCTGTACGCATCAAAGGCACGGTAGACAGGATTGAAACCGTGGATGGAGAACTGCGGATCATCGATTACAAAACAGGACGTGTGGAGCCTTCAAATCTGAGGATCTCAGACTGGGTCACCCTTTCTGAAGATCCCGGGAAATCCAAGGCCTTTCAGGTATTGTGTTACGCCTGGCTGTTAAAGGAGGAAATGCCCCTTCCCACTTCCGGATTTAAGGCAGGTGTATTTTCTTTTAAGCGTATGGGGGCAGGGTTTCAATGGTTTGGATTCAAGACAGCCCACAACAAACAGGACGAAATAATTACCCCCGAAGTACTGAACCGGTTTGAGGAAGTACTCAAATCCCTTGTGGCAGAACTCTTCAACCCTGAGATTCCCATTATGCCTCCGGAAAACAATACATGATTATTTTAAATCAGGTCGGGTGGGCCTTACCTCAATTTTGCTGGGCAGGGTCCTGGGATGCATCTGAAGCAGGTCCCTCACCAGATGGCCAATATCCTCCGGTTGAATTTTCCAGGCGTCTTTCGGAGACGGGGAATGGTTGTTGAAGTGTGTGGAAACGGACCCCGGCATGATTGTGGAAACCTTGATCCCATAGGGTCTGAGATCGAGCATTGCGGCTTGTGTAAAACCCACTACCCCAAATTTTGTCGCATTATACCCCGCGCCCTGGGCAAAAAAATTGGTCCCGGCGAGGCTGGCAATCGTAATATAATATCCCTTGGAGGCTTTCAGCGCATCCATAGACGCCATCAGCGTGTGATACACTCCATTTAGGTTAGTGTTGATCATCTGGTGCCACGCTTCGGTTTTAAGCGTGTCTATGGGCGCAAAATGTCCTACTCCGGCATTCGCGACTACGACGTCGATCTGTCCCCAGCGCTTTAGTATTTTTTTTACCGCTGATTGTTCATCTTCAAGACGCGTCACATCAGAGATAATTCCCATGGCCTTGTCAGCGCCCAGTTCTGCTACGGCATTTTCGAGATCCGACGCTCCGCGTCCGCTCACAGCTACGTGCATTCCTTGCTTTACGAGTTCTTTTGCCACCCCGAGGCCAATCCCCTTAGATCCCCCGGTGATATACGCCACTTTGCCATTTAAAGCTTCCATCGTACTTAAATTTTAAGGTTTCAGTCCTCTAAAATAGCCCGAAAATAACAATCCGTGATTTCAGGCACATAAAATAAGGCCTGTATTTTGAAACCTCCCTAAAAAGTCTTTTTTTTGCGGTCTAGTTCGGGGGATTAGCTCAGCTGGCTAGAGCGCTTGCATGGCATGCAAGAGGTCACCGGT
>CAZEQO010000038.1:0-377 GCA_964514365.1 uncultured Robiginitalea sp.
GGTCGCCGAGAGCGGGGCAGCCCAGCGCATTACCGCTGTACTTGTTTCGCGTTTTGGTAAAAAGAACGTGCAATGGGCTGTCGTCCTGACGGGCTTTATTGTCGGTATCCCCATGTTTTACACGGTTGGATTTGTCATCCTTGTGCCCCTTGTTTTTACAGTGGCTGCCGCCACAGGCCTGCCCCTGCTCTATGTGGGAATGCCCATGCTGGCCTCCCTCTCGGTAACGCACGGATATTTACCCCCGCATCCCGCACCCACGGCAATTTCTGAGATTTTCGAGGCTGATCTAGGAAAAACCCTGCTATACGGCATCCTGATCGCCATTCCGGCCATTGCAGTGGCCGGGCCCTTTCTCTCGCGGTTTTTTACGAAAA
>CAZEQO010000038.1:387-14875 GCA_964514365.1 uncultured Robiginitalea sp.
TTTGTAAACCCAAGGGTTCTCACTGAAGCTGAAATGCCGGGTGTCCGTGTGAGTGTTTTTACAGCTCTCCTGCCCGTACTCCTCATTGGCCTGGCGGCCTTATCCGATCTGTTTTTACCTGCAAGCCTCTGGATTACCCAGGCCATACAGTTTATTGGCAACCCGGTCATTGCAATGCTGCTTTCCGTCTTGGTGGCCATATATACCCTGGGGCTGGCGCGGGGTAAAACGATGAAGGAAGTGATGACTTCAGTGGGAAATTCCGTTTCCGGGATCACTATGGTCTTATTGATTATCGCAGGGGCGGGTGCCTTAAAAGAAGTGCTTATACAGAGTGGGGTGAGTCAGTACATCGGAGCTCTATTGTCCCAATCCAGCGTTTCACCCCTTATTTTGGCCTGGGGGATTGCGACTGTGATCCGGGTATGCGTAGGGTCGGCTACCGTTGCCGGACTAACGGCCGCGGGTATCGTCCTGCCCCTGATCGGCACCTCAGGTATTGCCCCGGAATTGATGGTTCTGGCTATAGGTTCGGGCAGTCTGATGCTCTCTCACGTAAACGACAGCGGGTTTTGGCTGTTCAAGGAATATTTTAACCTGTCCGTTGCAGACACCCTTAGAACCTGGACCGTCATGGAAACCACCGTGGGGATGATGGGGTTGATTGGGGTGCTGGTGCTGGACGCATTCATTTAAATCGAAACCTATGCAAAACACCACTCCTGAACAACGATTGCTGTCCCTCGGGCTTGTCCTTCCCCCGGCACCTCCCCCGGCAGGACTGTACAAACCTGTGCGGGTATCTGAAGGGTACCTCTATATTTCCGGACAGGCGCCCATGCAGGCAGACGGCTCGTACATCTGCGGCCGGGCCGGAATTGACATGGACCGGGAAGAAGCCAAAGCAGCGGCCCGTCAGGTGGGTCTCACCATGTTGGCTACCCTAAAAACACATTATGGATCGCTGGATACGCTGGATTATCTGGTCAAAACCCTGGGCATGGTAAACGGTAGTCCCGATTTTCATGACTACCCTTATGTAATCAATGGCTTCAGTGAGCTGATGGCCGAGGTATTCGGGACTGAAAGAGGGGTGGGTGCCCGATCTGCCGTGGGAATGTATTTGCCTGGAAATGTTGCGGTAGAGATAGAATCCATTTTTAAAATTAAGGATTGAAAGGGCTAATTTCACCGTATAGGAAATGGATGTAAAACAACACAGCCCGTGGTATCAGGTTGAAGAAGCAGGGGAAATAGACTCCCCGGCTTTACTGGTTTATCCAGGGCGGATCGCACATAACATTCGGGAGATGCTGGCCATCGCCGGAGGTCCGGAACGACTCAGACCCCACATTAAAACCCACAAAATGGTGGAGATTATTCGAATGCAGCAAGATGTGGGTATCCGGAAATTTAAATGTGCCACCCTTGCCGAAGCTGAATTGCTTGCGCAATGCGGGGCAGAGGATGTGCTGGTCGCCTATCCCCTTACCGGGCCAGGACCTGCCAGGCTCTCACGACTACAAAAAAAGTATCCGTCCACACGGTTTTCATGTCTTGTCGATAATCCAAAGATCCTGGAGACTTTGGAGGAAACGGTCACGAATGAGGGAATCCGGTTAGGGGTGTTTATGGATTTAAATGTCGGGATGAACCGCACCGGGATTATTCCCGGCCCGGAAGCGGTGGCACTTTACCGGAAGATGGATTCAGCCGAAGGCCTGGATTGTAGGGGATTCCATGCCTATGACGGGCATCTGAGAAACCCGGATCCTGAAATCCGGACTGCAGATTGCGACGCTGCATTTAAGGAGGTAGAAGCCTTACGTGAAACCCTTATAGCCGAAGGTATAAGTGTCCCGGATATTATTGCCGGGGGTTCCCCCACTTTCCCGATACACGCAAGACGCACCGGAGTAGAACTCAGTCCGGGTACCACGCTGCTTTGGGACGCCCGATACGGCTCCCAATTTCCAGAGATGCCCTTTCTCCCGGCTGCGGCTGTCTTATGTCGGGTAATTAGCAAACCGGCGCCAGGGATATGCTGCCTGGATTTGGGCCATAAGGCCGTAGCTGCAGAAATGGATTTTCCGAGGGTCCTGCTTCCCCAACTACCCGAGAGCAGGCAGATAAGCCAAAGTGAAGAACATCTTGTCCTGCAGGACGATCCGAAAAACCTTCCTCCGATCGGGACGGTTATTTATGCCATTCCCATGCATATCTGCCCTACAGTAATCAAATATCCACAGGCCCTTACCGTTATAGAAGGGTCCGTGAGTGGCAGGTGGAATATCGCCGCAAGGGACTATCATTTACCGATCAAAGGCCCTGTTTTTTAACGTATTTACAACTTTCTTTGGCAGGGTATTTGCTAATTTTACAGTACATAACGGTTGTATGCGAATTTTCGGAACGATATTCATCTTTTGCTGTCTCAGTGGATCGCTGTGGGCCCAGACGGATATTCCCAACAGTCGTAAACTCAGAATTGAAGCCAATCCCGATAAGGGGGTTGCCCCGAGCACGTCAACCAGCCTCGGGCTTTCATCTCCCTCCATCCTTGGAAAAACCCCGGACCTGAATCTCAGTGATGATTTGTACAAGCGGCCTGTACAAATGCAACCCGAAACGGAGCTAAAACAAGCCGGGCACAACCTGGTCTTAAAACCCAATTTATCCGAAGGGCAAAGGGGTAAATCCGAACACTTTGGAGATATGTATCTCGGAGATGTTAAAACCGCTTCCAACTTTATTGGTATTGTGTGCAGGGATCACGAATACGTAGATGGAGACCGGGTTCGCATCTACGCAAACGGCATTGTCGTCGAGCCAAATGTCTTGTTAACAGGTGCCTTTAAGGGCATTAATGTAGAACTGAATCAAGGGTTTAACCGCCTGGAATTTGAGGCCCTGAACCAGGGATCCTCCGGTCCGAACACGGCCCAGGTAGATGTCTACAATGAAAACGGAAAGCTTATGTTTTCCAACAAGTGGCTTCTCTCCACAGGCTCCAAAGCTTCCCTGATTGTCGTCAAAGAAGACGAATAATCCTCTATTTATTCCTTTCTCCCGGACGGTATTCTTCCTGTGCCCGGGCGCGGACGTCAGCCTCGTAATAGGGAACCTCCTTAAACTCGGCATTTGCATAGCGCTTGGCCTGATCATCGAAGTGGGGCGATTGGGGATCCCCGCTCTGCCCCCCGGCCAGGATGGATTTGGCCTTTACTTTCTCCCCAAATTCAACTACGGCAACAAAACTGTTACCCCGGGTACCGTAGATACGCTTTGTATTGTTGTGATAGCGGGCTCCATATGCCGCCAGGGCGCCCCACCTCCCCGAGGCAAACCCAATCGGGATACTCGGTTTGGAATCGTCGAAAGCCTGGCGAATGTCGCCATTGATGCGCTGGTACCGGTTGACTTCCCCCCAGGGAAGTTCCCAGGTCCCAAAATCAGCTGTCAGGCTATCGAGCACCTCGGAAAAAACAGAAAGACGTTCAGCATCCTCAGACTCAGATCCGAGGTACTGCATACGCTCCATATCGCTCAAACCCCCGGGATACTCGCCCTTTCGTCCGTAAAGCGTGCCGTAAAAGTGCGACAGGGTCATGGCTACAGAAGCCTCAGAAGTCCTGAAATCCCACTTGCGTAAAACCTCAATGGGGGCCCGGAGTTTGGGATCTGGGTCCTGTTGCCGGTCATAGGCCTCCACCAGTCCGGGGATAAGGGCTTCAAAAGCAGGAAGTCGCGGGTCGTGGGCCAGTTCAATCAATCCATCCAGGGTGATACCGGAGGCCTCTTTAAGCAAATCAATCGCGTGTATTCCCCTGAAATTTTCACGGTCCGCCGACATATACTCCGGGTAATCTCCCCGCTTCGGGCTGTACTCTGAAGCGGAGGTATAGGGAGTTGAATTGCAGTTCTGAATCCATCCGTTGGGCGGATTCACCACGAGGATACTCTCGTCTACCGAATGCAAACCCTGCCAGTCTGTTCGCGGATCACTCCCATCGACGGGACTGCTGAAATCGATAAGGGTATCGCGTTTCGGAATAAAGTTTCCATGAAAATAAGCGATCGTACCATCGGCATCGGCATAGACCGTGTTATTGGACGAGTTTGTACGAATGTCCATCATCCGGCGAAAACCATCGTAAGAATCCTGTTTGGTGCGGGTAAAAGACTGTTCCAATGCCCGTACCGGATCCCACATCATAGCTGTGGCAACAGGTTTGCCTTCAAATTCATGGGTGATGGGTCCGTGATGCGTGTGGTAGGCCGGGAAGGTCCGCTCCAACAGACTGTCTCCGGAGGTATAGGAAAGTGTAATCTCAGAGGTGCGCACGGGCCTGAGTTCTTCCCCGTAACGGTACACCGGGGTTCCCTCTACTTCAGTTACCGTTTCCACAAATTCGTCCAAAACGTCCGTATAGGTAGAGGTATGCATCCAGCCGGTTTTCTCATTAAAACCCTGATAGACAAAAAACTGCCCCCAGGTAACAGCCCCATAGGCATTTAAACCCTCTTCGCTAACCACGTGTACCTCACCCCGGAAATAAAAAGAGGTATGTGGATTGATGAGCAACATAGCATTCCCGGTGGCTGTAAGCTCACCGGCCAGCGCAATCCCATTGGATCCCTGGGGTTCCAGTTCGGCCTTTTTTCTCTCCAAGTCCTCAGTTTCAGCTTCGGGGAATTCAATCCCCTTCTCGTAATACGCCCTGAGTTTACGCGTACTAATTCTTTCTATATCCCCTCCGATAGAGCCTTCGCTGAAGTACATGGGCATCCAGGGCTCAAAACGGGTCAATAGTTTGGGAGTAACCTCCGGATGGGTATGCAGGTAGTAGTTGATCCCGTCTGCAAAGGCATCGCATAACTCCTTTAACCAGGCAGGGCTGCTCTCGTAAGCTGCCATGGCCTCTGAGCGCGTCATAAAGAGGCGGGCCCTTAAATCGCTGTAGATAGCTTCTTCCCCCTCCAACTCAGCCAGACGGCCGATAGCCCAGATATAATTTTGCTCTACCCGGTTAAAGTCATCCTCGCATTGTGCATACAGCAATCCAAAGACCGCGTCGGCATCCGTTTTGCCGTAGATGTGGGGAACGCCGAAATCATCCCGGATTATCGTGACGCGCGCCGCCTGTTCCTTCCAGGCCTCGACTTCTGTATTTTGTTTTGTTTCTCCACAACCCAGGAGCAGGGTTAATATCAGGGGTAGGTAAAGGAATCTCATCTATGTGTTTTTAGCGTATGGAGAGGAAGATACCCCAAAAAAACCAAAAATAATCCTAACTCTCGGGAGCCAGTTCCACCTGCAGGCCATCGAGTTCAGGCGTGAGTGCTATCTGGCACCCCAGGCGGCTGCTTTCTTTCACGTAGAAGGCCTCGGAGAGCATGGCTTCTTCTTCATCGGATTTTTCAGGAAGCTCATGGTCACTGAGCACATAGCACTGGCAGGAAGCACACATGGCCATTCCCCCACATACCCCTATGGTACCCTCGGGGGCGAGTTCATAAGCCCGGACCAATTCCATAAGGTTCATGTTCATATCCGTAGGTGCCTCAACAGTATGGTCCTGGCCTTCCCGGTCTGTAATACGTATTTGAATGTCACTCATGAAAAAAAAACGGATTTGCTTAATCGATTGCCTTTACAACAGCCTTGGGCGCTTCCTTCTTGCTCCCGTCAAACCCGGTAACACCTCCCACGGTGGTGTATTTCATGACATAACGCTTATTGGGGTGTATGCGCTGATAGGCACTTTGGCACATCAGGGTGGCCTCGTGGAATCCGCAAAGGATGAGCTTGAGTTTTCCCGGATATGTATTAACATCTCCTATGGCATAGATGCCCGGAATATTTGTCTGATAGTCCAGGGTATTGTCCACCTTTATCGCATTCTTTTCAATTTCGAGGCCCCAGTTGGCAATGGGACCCAGTTTGGGTGAAAGTCCGAACAGGGGAATAAAGGCATCGAGTTCCACAAGGATATCCTCCTGCGGATCTGAATTACGGCGGACCAGCACTCCTTCTAATACATCCTTACCTTGTAACTCTACGACTTCTGCCGGGGTAATCAGACGAATTTTACCCAGGTTTTTAAGCTCCTGTACCTTCTCAACAGAATCCAGCGCTCCCCTGAATTCATTGCGTCGGTGCACCAGGGTAACCTCCTTTGCAATATCTGAGAGAAAAATACTCCAATCCAGGGCTGAGTCTCCGCCACCGGCTATCAGTACCCGCTTATCCCTATACACTTCAGGATCTCTGACCATGTACGCCACCCCTTTGTCTTCATATTTTTCCAGGGAATCCAACTGGGGTTTCCGGGGTTCAAAGCTCCCGAGTCCCCCGGCAATAGCGACAATAGGTGCATGGTGCTGCACGCCTTCATTTGTAGTCACCACAAAAGTTCCGTCCTCCAATTTCTCTATCTGCTCTGCCCGCTGACCCAACGTGAATCCGGGCTGAAAGGGTTTAATCTGTTCCATCAGGTTATCCACCAGGGCTCCGGCCATAACCTCCGGAAAGCCCGGGATATCGTAAATCGGCTTTTTGGGATAGAGTTCCGCCAACTGACCTCCAGCCTGTGGCAGGGCATCAATCAAGTGGCACTTGAGTTGTAGCAACCCGGCTTCAAAAACGGCAAAAAGCCCTGTAGGGCCAGCTCCAATGATGAGTATGTCTGTCTTAATCATTCAAAAAAACTTAGAGTATTTTTAAAAATAAGAGATGATGGGTGTGTTAACTCAAGTAGCCAGATTCACTACTTCTTCAATTTGAGGTGCGTGTTTCTTAATGGTCATTTCCACCCCGCTCTTCAGGGTCATCTGATTTACGGAGCACCCTACGCAATTTCCTTCCAGACGGACCTTTACGAGTTTGTCATCCTCGATGTCAACCAGGGTGATATCACCCCCGTCGTTTCGAAGAAAAGGCCGGATCTCCTCCAGCGCTTCCTCTACTTTCAGTTTCAATTCTTCAGAAGTCATACTCATTTCTTTTTAACAGCATCACAACCTGCCATTGTAGTTATCTTGATCGCCTCGGTAGGTGGCAGATTCGTGTTCCTCAATACGAGCTGACTTACCATTTTCTGGGTGGCCTCCTCAAAGGACAGGGCGGACGGTGTTCCTTCCTGAAGCGCCGCAGGCCTGCCCACATCCGCGGCCTCGCGGATACCCTGGACTAATGGGATTTCACCCAGGAAAGGAATTTCCATATCCGTTGCCAAATTACGGGCCCCGTGTTGTCCAAAGATATAGTATTTATTATCCGGCAGTTCGTCAGGTGTAAAGTAGGCCATATTTTCAAGGATTCCCAGTACGGGGACGTCAATCGCCTCCTGCTGGAACATCGCCACACCTTTTCGCGCGTCAGCCAGGGCGATCTGCTGGGGGGTACTTACCACTACAGCCCCGGTCACCGGGAGTGCCTGCATAATACTCAAGTGGATGTCACCGGTACCGGGCGGGAGGTCTACCAGTAAAAAATCGAGCTGTCCCCAATGGGCGTCAAAAATCATCTGGTTTAAGGCTTTTGAGGCCATGGGTCCCCTCCAGATCACAGCCTGATCCGGTTGGGTAAAGAAGCCGATGGACAACATTTTTACACCGTAATTCTCAACCGGGCGCATCCTCGATTTTCCGTCTATCGTGACAGCCACTGGTTTTTCTTCGGCCACATCGAACATTATGGGAATGGAGGGCCCGTAAATATCTGCATCCAGCAGACCTACATCAAACCCCATTTTCGCCAGGGTCACAGCCAGGTTAGCCGTTACAGTAGCTTTCCCTACACCGCCTTTACCACTCGCAACAGCTATAATATTCCGGATTCCGGGAATGGTCTTGCCCTTGATAGGTGCGACTCTGGGAGGGGTAGCCGCTTCTACGGTTACGTTGACCGTAATTTTTGCTTTGGCATAAACCTCTTTATGAATCGCCTGGAGGATGCTGACTTCGGTTTTCTTCCGGGCCTGGAGGCTTGGATTTTTTATAGTAATATCCACCACAACCTCATCCCCGAAAACCTGCACATTACGCACAGCCCCGGTGGCCACCATATTACCTCCCTCTCCCGGGACAGTAATCGTCTCCAGTGCGCGGTATATCTCTTTTTTATCCAGTGAAACCCCCATTTTAACAGACTTTGAAATTACCCTGCAAAGATAGGGCTTGGATTCGAATATATAAAGGAAGTACGGCCAGGGCCGGGTTCTTATTTTCTTATGGAAAACACCTTACGCCTCAGGAGTTTGAGTCCAGTAAAACGGCCGGATCCCAAAAGCACTCCCTAAAACCGACGATCTGATCGTTAAGTACTACAATACCTTCGTTTTCAAGGAGTTGTTGCATAAGCGTAGTACCTGGAAAATGGTGCTTCCCGGTCAATACGCCATTGCGGTTTACCACCCGGTGTGCGGGTATATCGTCCATACTATGGGCATTGTTCATGGCCCATCCCACCATCCGCGCACTCCCGCCTGTTCCGAGATAGCGGGCGATGGCTCCATAAGACGTTACACGGCCATAAGGGATCTGGCGAACCACAGCGTAGACACGTTCGAAAAATCCTTTTTCTTCTTCTTTCATATCCATCAGGTGTAATAGATCCGTATCAGGGTAATGACCAGTAAAATCAGCATAAGCAGGCTGAGGACATAATTTGAATTCCTGGAGAATGCACTATTTCGCGCTTCGAGTTTGTTGAAGTAGACCGTATAGAGATACAGCATTGCAAAAGATCCGCAACCAGCGGCAAAGACAAAAATAGCGATGTCCCAGAAGGCGAACTGAATCCATCCGGAGCTGTTCCACATGACATTAAGGGCACTGTAGTACGGAATGGTCAGAAAATTAAGCGCTGCCAACAGCACACCTTTAAAAAAACTATTTTTCTTGCTAATGGGGGTTAGCGTGAGCGGTTTTTCCTTATTCTTTTTTGCCTTCAGAAAAAAGAAGAGCGCAAAAAAAGCAAAAACAATCAGGGCGGCCTTCTGTAAGCTCACTATAACCCCGGGGTTCCTGTAAAGGAATTTCGAAATTAGAACACCTATATAGGCCTGCACCATTATGGTAAAAGCCACTCCCAGAGAAAAAACAATCCCGGCCGTCTTTCCTTTTTCCACACTGGTTTTTGCCGCGTTCATATTGAGCAGCCCCGGAAATACCGTTGCCATGAATGCCGCGGAAAATGTAGCGAAGAAAAGTGTAAGCAGGTGCGTCATGGCGTGGTGAAACTGAAGGACAGGTACGTTATGGGCTTATCTGCTTCCAGAAACATCTTTTCGTAAAAAGTCTGTGTTTCCAGCACTTCCTCAGGGGCGCCGCCGTTGTGGTATATATCGTGGTTGGAATAGGTTACAGGGATCCGGGAGGCATGAAGGATTCCGAGGGTATATCCGTGCATGAATTCACTGTCGGTTTTCAGGTGCACCGTACCACCGGGGGCCAGGATACTCCTGTATTTCTCCAGAAACTCCAGGTTGGTCAACCGGTGTTTGGTCCGTTTGTATTTGATTTGAGGATCCGGGAATGTGATCCAGATTTCATGGACTTCGCCGGGGGCAAACAACAGGTCGATCAGTTCAATTTGTGAACGGAGGAAACAGACATTGGTGCGTTCCGCTTCCAAAGCTGCTTTAGCCCCGCTCCAGATCCGGGCTCCTTTGATATCTACCCCAATATAATTTTTCCCCGGATTCTTCCCGGAAAGCGCCAGGGTGTATTCCCCCTTCCCACATCCCAGTTCCAGGACAATAGGGTTGGAATTGCCAAAAAAGGTCGCCCAACGGTTTCGAAGCGTAAACCCACCCTTGAGCACCTGATCCCGCTGTGGCTGAATGACATTTTTAAAGGAGGCATTCTCCCGAAAGCGCTTTAATTTATTTTTGGAGCCCATAACAGTTGCAAATCACTGAGTACAAAACTACTAAAATAGGTGGTCTCAGGTCTCAGGAGGTTGCGCCTTCCTCTGCCTTTTCAAGGGTAAATGAGAATTCAGACCCTACATCTACGACGCTTTCGACGTAGATTTTCTCATTATGTGCCTCGATAATGTGTTTGACAATAGCCAGTCCGAGTCCGGAACCTCCTTCCCGCCGACTCCCGCTCTGATCTATTCGATAGAAACGCTCGAAGAGGCGGGTGAGGTGCTGCTCTTCTATCCCTTCCCCATTATCCGTAACCCGAACGATAACCTTGTTCTTAATAAGGTTTTCCACACTGACTTCCGTCGTTCCGTCTTGGTGTCCGTACTTAATGGAATTAACCAGTAAATTGGTCAGTACCTGTTGAATCCTTTCTTTATCCCCTTTGACGTAAATTGGATGCTCGTACACCATATCAAAGACCAGAGAAATTCGTTTTTTCGAAGCCTTCATCTCCAGAAGGTCAAAAACGCTTTGGATAAGTTCGATGATATCAAAACGTTCGATTTCCAGGTGCAGTTCCCCGATTTCAAGTTTTGAAATCAGATCGAGATCCTTAATGATATAAATGAGTCGCTCCACCCCCTTGGCTGCGCGCTGCAGGTACTTTTTTCGGACTTTCTTGTCCTCCAGAGCCCCGTCGAGGAGTGTATGGATATAGCCCTGAACTGTAAAAAGAGGGGTTTTAAGTTCATGAGACACATTGCCCAGAAATTCCTTCCGATATTCTTCCCGGATTTTCAAAGTATCGATTTCGACCTTTTTATCCTTCGCAAATTTTTCGATTTCCGAGGTTAAGGTTTTCATATCCGTGGTTATCGGGCCGGAGGCAAAAGAAGTGGACTCCAGAAGGGAAACATCATCGTAAATCTGCTTGATGCGCCTGTAAATAAATTTCTCTACCCGAATTTGAAGAATGGCAAAACAAATGACAAAGGTTAAAAGGATAAAACCTAAGTACCACTGCCAGTATTCCTGAAGCAAATCCTGCATATACAGGAATGCAAAACCACCTATAGCGAGAGCTGATGTGATGTAAAGGGATGACCTGAAGGCAAATCTATAAGACTTACGGAGTTGTATGGCCATTATTGTACATACTTATACCCCACCCCTTTTACGGTCTTAAAATGAGATTCACCTATCTTCTCCCTTAACTTCCGAATATGGACATCTATGGTCCTTCCTCCTACAACCACTTCCTGACCCCAGACTTTATCCAGGATGACCTCCCTCTTAAATACCTTATCCGGCTTGGATGCCAATAAGGCGAGGAGTTCAAACTCCTTCCGGGGCAAGACCATATCCTGTCCGTCCTTGACAACTTTGTACTCTTCCCTGTTAATAACCAGATCCCCCACTTTGAGTACTTCGGCAGAATCTTCTTCCCCCTTTTTCAATCTCCTCAACAGGGATTTAACTTTGCTGAGAAAGACTTTGGGTTTAATCGGCTTTGTGATATAGTCATCTGCGCCTGCATCAAAACCCGCGACCTGGGAGTAATCTTCGCTTCTGGCGGTGAGAAAAGTGATAATAGTATCTTCGAGACCCTTGGATTTCCGAATGAGCTCACAGGCCTCAATACCATCCATTTCGGGCATCATCACATCCAGAATGATAAGATGTGGCAACTTTTTACGCGCCTTTTCAACGCCGTCCGCACCGTTCTTGGCAGTATACACCTGGTAGCCCTCAGCGGAGAGGTTATAACTCAGGATTTCCAGGATATCGGGTTCGTCGTCGACCAGAAGAATTTTGATGTCCTGCTTTTTCATAGTGGTGGTATATGATTGATTCTTTCAAAAATAACCATATTCGGCAGATGGCCTTCTTACTTAACGGCAATTTAATACTACTAACCTTTTAATAACATATTTTCCCCGATTCCCGGGATTGCCATAGAGAGTAGGGTAGTTTGTCGATATTTACATAAATTTTATACTTCACTGAAAGTTTCCGGCAGTCAAAAATGCTATATTTGTTTATCGCTGTGGTTGTTTTAACGTATGAAGCACTTTTACCTCCTGATTTTACTATTTACCATGGGTTCGGCGTTCGGTCAAAAAGCTCCGGACCAGGCGGATATTGAGGGCTTTAAAATATACCCGAATCCCGTTACTTCAGGGACTGTTTATATCGTAACAGCAGCGAACAAGCCTAAGAAAATTCGCATTTACGACGTCCTTGGCACCCCCGTTCTTGAAACCACGATCATGGGAAAGGAGCTCAACCTTTCAGGGATTAAAGCAGGCGTCTACCTGATTCAGGTCTATGAAAAAGACAAAGTGGCTACCCGTAAACTGATCGTCAAGTAACCTTTTTTTCGGTTAAACCGCATCGACGATCTACCTGTTTTATCGATGAAACGCAAGCCGCTACAAGTTCACCTACAAAAATTACGGATTCGCAACATTAAATTCCAGGAAGCCCGGGCTTGAATTACCTTCCTTGTATTGATCCCAAATCAATTACCATAGATGAAGCAACTTCTACTGCTGCTTTTCATACTGAGTACTTATGCCGTTTCAGCCCAAGAGGACCCAAAGAGTCCCGACCGGGCCGAAGCCCGTTTCAGCCTGCATCCCAATCCGGTAAAGGATGGGTTCGTCTATGTGCAATCCGACTCCCAGGGCCCGAAAGATATCAGAATCTACGACCTGTTCGGAAAAGTCGTGCTTGAGCAGCGACTCGTTTCTCAAAAGTTATTTGTCAGCGCCCTGGTTCCCGGGGTCTACATGGTACAGGTGCGTCAGGAGGAACGGATAGGGACCAAAAAACTCGTGATCCGTTAAGGTTTTTTCCCGCAGTTTCAACTCCGTTTCCCCGAACAACCCTTCACTTTTTAGTATTTTCGCACGAATCTTTCCGTATGGATGAGGATCGCATTTTTGGGATACAATCTGCCGGGGAATTTGAACTCCTGGCCCTGGAAACGTTTGCGCACCAGTACCACAACGTCCCCATCTACAGGGAGTTTTGCGATCACCTAGGGAGGCAACCTGCCAAAATAAAAAACCTTCGCGAAATCCCCTTTTTACCCATTGAATTCTTTAAATCCCATAAGGTTCTATCCGCTGCATTCCAGCCGGAAATCGTTTTTCGCAGCAGTGGCACGACAGGCAGTGTCCGCAGTCAGCACTTCGTAGCGGACACCGGTCTTTACAGGGAGAGTTTTACCCGTGGATTTGAGCACTTTTACGGAAAGCCCTCCGAATATTGCATCGCAGCCTTATTACCATCCTATCAGGAGCGATCGGATGCCTCATTGAGTTATATGGTCGGAGAACTCATTGGCCAAAGTGCACATCCGAAAAGTGGATTTTACAAGGCCCATGAGGCAGGGCAGGTTCTGGACCTCCTGTCAGAATCCCGAACACAAGTCCTTTTAATCGGGGTTACTTTTGCCCTTCTGGACCTGGTCCAAAAAACCATTAAAACAGCTCCCAACACTATTGTTATGGAAACAGGGGGGATGAAAGGCAGGCGAAAAGAAATGGTAAGGGGCGAACTTCACAAAATCCTTTCAGAAGGTTTTGGACAGGAATCGATTCACTCTGAATACGGGATGACCGAATTGCTATCCCAGGCCTATTCTTCAGGGCAGGGACTGTTCCAATGTCCCCCTTGGATGCAGGTTCGGATTCGGGACACGGAAGATCCCCTGAGCCCCCTGGAATCGGGGCGCACCGGAGGCGTGGACATCATAGACCTGGCCAACCAGCATTCATGTGCCTTTATCGCAACCCAGGATCTCGGGAAATCCTACGACAATGGGACTTTTGAAATTCTGGGGCGATTTGATCATTCGGACATCCGGGGATGTAATCTGATGGCCCTCTAGTCTTGTAAAATGGCGAATCGTTATTCTGCAACCAGAATGAAATAGTTTTTCTTTCCCCGTTGAAGCAAAACAAAGCGATCCTGAATCAGATCTGCTTCCGAGAGGGTGTAGTCCTGTTCCACCCGGGTTTTATTGACCGAAATGGACTGTTGTTTCAATTCGCGCCGTGCCTCTCCATTGGATTTCAAAAATCCCGTTCTTGCAGAAAGGGCCCCGACAATATCGAGTCCGTCAACAATTTCCTGTTTGGAAACACGCGCCTGGGGGACCCCTTCGAATATCTCCAGAAAAAGTTCACTGGAAAGGGCTTTGAGGGCCTGTGAAGTAGATTTGCCAAAAAGAATTTCGCTCGCCCGTTCGGCATTTTCAAGATCCTCCCTCGAGTGCACCAGAACAGTCAGTTCTTCAGCGAGCTTCCTTTGCAACTGACGCTGATGAGGGGCTTCCCGGTGGCTAGCCACAAGGGTTTCTATGTCTTCTTTAGACAAAAAGGTAAAAATCTTAATATATTTTTCAGCATCGGAATCCGAAGTATTCAACCAGTATTGATAAAAGCGGTAGGGCGATGTTTTGTGGGGATCCAACCAAATGTTACCGCTTTCCGTTTTACCAAATTTTGTACCGTCTGCCTTGGTAATGAGCGGACAGGTAAGGGCATACCCTTTACCGCTTTCAATTCTGCGTATCAGCTCTGTCCCCGTTGTTATATTTC
>CAZEQO010000038.1:14885-20160 GCA_964514365.1 uncultured Robiginitalea sp.
GAACCAGTTGGTAGGAGAATTCGGTAAAAGACATCCCGTCACTGGATTCTTCTGAGAGGCGCTTGCGGACAGAATCCTTGGCCATCATATAATTTACAGTGATATGTTTTCCAACATCCCTGATAAAATCGAGGAAATTAAAATCCTTCATCCAGTCGTAATTATTGACCAGAAGGGCTGCATTTTCAGCGCCGCTGTCAAAATCCAGGAACCGGGCCAGTTGGCCCTGAATGGCTTCCTGATTTACACGCAGGGTAGTTTCGTCCAGAAGATTCCGCTCAGAAGATTTCCCGGAAGGATCTCCAATCATCCCGGTGGCACCTCCGATAAGCGCAAGCGGTCTGTGACCCGCCAATTGAAAATGACGAAGCATCATTACCCCTACCAGATGACCGATGTGCAGTGAATCCGCAGTGGGGTCAATTCCCACGTAAGCAGATTGCATTCCATTTAACAGATGCTCTTCCGTTCCGGGCATGATGTCGTGTAACATTCCCCTCCACTGCAGTTCCTCGACAAAGTTTGAAATCATATACCGATAAAATTTGTGGCAAATATACTCAAATCCGCCTCTCACAGACGGTCTCCTGTAGAGGGAATCGGAGAGAAACGCTTATTTTTAGACCATGATATTTATCACAGGAGGAACGGGTTTGGTCGGAAGTCATCTATTGATCCGACTCCTGCAATCCGGACAAAGGGTTAAAGCGCTTTGCCGGCCCGAAAGCGACCTCGGTAAGGTTTCAACCCTTTTTGAGTCCTACGGACCTGAAACCGGGGCGTTATTCCCAAAAATTCAATGGGTGGAAGGGAACTTAAATGACCTGCCTTCGCTGATTCAGGCCTTTGTAGAAGTGACCGAGGTGTACCACTGTGCAGCTCTGATTTCATTTAACCCAAAGGACCGTGAACGCTTGCGCAACATCAATCATACAGGGACTCAAAACATCGTCAATCTTTGCCTTAAGAAACAAGTCAAACGACTCTATTATTGCAGTTCTATAGCCACTATTGGAGGAATCAAAAGTCCGCTTACGGAAAACGACTTATGGGATTTCGCAGGTTCAAATGTCTATGCCACCAGTAAATATCTCGCTGAAATGGAAGTCTGGAGGGGCGGGCAGGAAGGGCTGGAAACCATCATCGTAAACCCGGGGGTCATTTTTGGACCCGGGTTTTGGAATCAGGGCAGCGGAATATTTTTTAATGCAGTCGCCTCTGGACTAAAATATGCGCCTCCGGGTAGCACAGGTTTTGTTGGGGTATGGGATGTGGTCAAATCTTTTGAAGCCATTGCAGATAAAAAACGATTTAACGAGCGGTTTATACTGGTAGCAGAAAACCTGAAATATTCCGAAGTCCTTTCACAAATCGCGGACGCTTTGAACGTCCCGGGACCCAAAAAGCAACTCAAGCAGTGGCAATTGGAATGTCTGTGGCGCCTGGACTGGTTTCGGGCAACGCTGACCCGGGGACCCAGGAAATTATCGCGGGCTACAGCCCGAAACCTCAGAATACCCAGGGCATATAGCGCTGAAAAGGTTAAAGAATTAACCGGGTTGCAGTTTGAGTCGATTGAAGATGTAATCCGCAGGTGCGGAGATCATTTCCAACAAAAAGGAAAGGGCGCTCAGTCGTAGTCGTCCTGAGGATCCAGGGTATCTCCACTTTTTATCCTGTTTGCCTGAATAAGTTTGGATACAGTGTCTCTCTGGCGTTCCAGCCGATCTTCAACAGCCTGGTAAATTTCTTCATACAGGACAGGTACTGAGGCGTAATATCGATCGCTCTGGACGAATTGCGTACTGTCGATGCCGTATTTTTTAAATACAAAATCCATCACCTTGATATTCTTGGATACAAGTACCTGGGGATAGCTGTTGTCAATGGAGTTAATCAGGGCAATATCATAAAGGATATCAGCCATTTTTTCTTTTGAAATAAGGTCATCGGGGGCCTCCATCAATGGGTTTCCACAAGAGAGGACCAAAAAGCATATTCCACAGTAAAAAAAACGTTTGATCATCTGTCAAAGGTAAGTCTCATTGCGTTTCGTTTCTCGGAAATCCGACCCGTTTCAAAAGCGAGATGGCCGTTTACAAAAGTATACAACACACTGGAGTGGAACCTCTGCCCTTCAAAAGGAGACCACCCGCATTTGTAAAGTATATTCTCTTTATTCACAGTCCATGGGGTATTGGGGGAAACCACCGTTAAATCTGCATAAAACCCCTCCCTTAAATATCCCCTTTCACGGACATTAAAGAGAATTGCCGGGTTATGGCACATTTTCTGGACTATGGTCTCCAGGGGAATAACCCCCTCCCGAAATTTTTCCATCAGTGCCGGAAGGACGTGTTGTACCAGGGGACCCCCCGAAGGGCACCGGGTATAGGGCTGTGCTTTTTCCTCCAGGGTATGTGGTGCATGGTCTGTAGCCAGTACATCTATACGACCATCCAAAACGGCTTCCCACAATTGCTCCCGGTCCGCTGCTGTTTTTACCGCCGGATTCCATTTTATATAAGTGCCTTTGGTTTCGTAATCCGCATCCGAAAACCAGAGGTGATGAATACAGGCTTCCGCTGTAATCTTCTTTTTGGAAAGCGGGATGTCATTCCTGAACAAAGCGGTTTCCTTCCCCGTGGAAAGATGAAAGACATGAAGCCTGGCACCGGTTTCCCGGGCCAGGGCAATAGCCTGGGAAGAGGAGAGATAGCACGCCTCCTCGCTACGTATCAGAGGGTGGTATTTCACCGGGATATCCTCCCCGTATAGTTCCTGATACCTGGCCGTGTTTTCGCGTATAGTCCCCTCGTCTTCGCAATGGGCACATATCACCATTTCGGTATTTCGGAAAATACGCTCCAGGACGGCCTGGTCATCCACTAACATATCCCCGGTGGAAGATCCCAGAAAAAGCTTTATCCCGGAACAGGCATTTTTATCCAACCTTTTGATTTCTTCCAGGTTGTCGTTGGTTCCCCCCAGGGGGAATGAATAGTTGGCATAAGCCGACCGCGCACCCATCTCAAATTTTTCCTCCAACTTCTTCAGGGTAGTGGTCTGGGGTACCGTATTGGGTTGTTCCATAAAACTCGTGATTCCCCCGGCAACAGCAGCCCGGCTTTCGGAGGCAATATCGCCCTTATGGGTCAGGCCGGGTTCGCGGAAATGCACCTGATCGTCGATGAGCCCGGGCAGCAGATAATTTCCCTCCAGCTCGATGACTCGTGCTATGGGATCAGTCAGATCGCTGCCGATGCGCGCAATACGTTTCCCGTCAATGAGCAGGTCTCCTTCTGTAATCTTGCCATCACTGACCATTCTGGCGTTCTTCAGTAGTGTCTTCTCCATTTTAAAACTCGTTTTTTCGAAAGACGCTTCGCGCTTTCATACTAATCACACCAAAAACGGCTTCCCAAACAATGGTTTTACTCATTTTTGACTCTCCTTTTTCCCGGTCCGTAAATACGATGGACACCTCCTGCAATTTGAATTTTTTACGGTAGGCCCTGAATTTCATCTCTATCTGAAAAGCGTACCCGACGAACCGTACAGCATCCAAATCGATAGCCTCCAACACCCTTCGGTGATAGCACATAAACCCCGCTGTGGGGTCGTGGATATTCATCCCTGTGATCATTTTAACATACACCGAGGCCCCGTAGGAGAGCAATACCCGCCTGAGTGGCCAGTTCACCACATTTACCCCCTTCTTGTACCGGGAACCTATCGCGACATCTGCCCCGTCCAAACAGGCGCGGTGCAGGCGGGTCAAATCTGAAGGCCTGTGCGAAAAGTCGGCATCCATTTCAAAAATATAGTCATAGGAGTGTTCAAGGGCCCATTTAAACCCGTGAATGTAAGCTGTCCCAAGGCCTGTTTTACCTTTTCGTACTTCCAAATGCAGGTTGTGAGGAAATTCATTTTGCAGCTCCCGGACCCGATCTGCTGTACCATCGGGGGAATTGTCATCTACGATAAGCACATCATACGCTCTGGGCAAAGCAAAAACCGCCCGGGTAATGGCCTCGATATTCTCAATTTCATTATAGGTGGGAATGATTACAAGGCCTTCAGCCATACCAGAGGGTTTGGACAAAAATACCAAAATTAGTGTGTCAGCCTGACGGGTGGGGATTTTTTTACACCTAAGGATCTCCACATTAAAATCGCTTATTTTGTACCTTTGTCCCAACCCAGTCGCTAATGACCAAACTCCTTCCCAAACCTTTGCTAATACTTTTGGGAAGCCTGTTTGTAATCAATTTACTTCAGGCATACGCCACAGAATTAATCTACGACGAGGCGTACTACTGGTACTATTCACAAAATCTTTCCTGGGGTTATTTTGATCATCCCCCAATGGTAGCCTGGATGATTGCCCTGGGCTATGGATTTTTTCAAAATGAACTGGGGGTACGCCTGGTGAGTTGTTTGATGGGGACGGGTACCGCCCTCCTGATCTGGTCCCTGGTCCGTCACCCGGACAAAAAGGTGTATTACAAGGAGTTCTTTGTATGGGTCCTTTCCATAACCCTGCTTCATGCCTATGGTTTTTTAAGTCTTCCCGATACGCCCCTTTTGTTTTTTACGGCCCTTTTTCTATGGATATACCGCAGATTTGTACATCAACCCGGTATTTTGATTTCCATCGCCCTGGGCGCTTGTATGGCTGCCCTGATGTACAGCAAATACCACGCAGCCCTGGTTATCCTGTTTGTACTTTTTTCCAATCTCCGACTTTTAAAAAATCGGTATGCCTGGCTGGCCCTCGCAGTTTCACTGCTGTGTTACCTGCCCCATTTGTATTGGCTTTATGACCACAATTTTATTTCTCTGGAATTCCACCTCTTTGAGCGTCCGAATCAACCCTATGATTTTTCCAAGTTCACCCTTGGATTCCTGGTAAACCTCCTGGCACTTTTCGGGCTAACCTTCCCTTTTGTATACAGAACTCTTTTTACTTTCAAAGCCGGAAACAAATTGGAAAAAGCTTTGGTGTTTCTCATCTACGGCTTCCTGATATTTTTCTTTGTCTCCAGTTTTCAGCGCAGGGTACAAACGCAATGGCTGGTAGTTATTAGCATTCCCGCGGCCGTAATTGTTGCGCAATGCCTGATGGAACAGCCCAAATTGCGAAAATGGATTTGGAGGTTGGGCCTGGCGAATGTCCTCGTGCTGGCATGGCTCCGCCTGGGTCTGATATATGAACCCATGTTTCCGGGTCATTTTGAAAGCCACGGAAATAAAGTCTGGGTGGGCAACCTTG
>CAZEQO010000039.1:0-10858 GCA_964514365.1 uncultured Robiginitalea sp.
TTATGACCTCCAACGTGGGGTCCAGGTTCCTGGAGGAGACAGGGATGCGGGAAGGGATAGAGGACGTCAAGGTTCAGCAGGGGATTGCCCATGCCCTGAGTTATGGCCTTTCCTATGTTATGGGGACCCCCCACGGCCTTGGAAATTGCCTCGTGTTTACCCACCTGAAAGACTTTTACCCGGAAGGGGTCCGGGTGTTTGAGCAAATGCGCAAAAAACAGGGTATTGTCCTGCCGCAAAATGTAACCCGTTCCTGTTCGGATTCGGATTTTGAGACGATGACAGAAGTAGCCTACAGTATGGAACCTTTATGGGAGAATGCCCTGGGTGAGGATTGGAAATCTAAAATTAGCCGGGAACAAATTCGGGAAATCTTTACCAAAATCTGATCCAGCGGCTTATGAAATCTTTGGCTTCGTTTCTTTATCACAAGGTCATGGGCTGGACCTTTGAAGGCCCCATGCCCAGAGTTTCAAAATGTGTCTTTGCAGTAGTCCCGCATACGCATTGGATGGACTTTTTTGTCGGCCTGATGATACGGGAGCTCATTGGGGTGCAGATCAATTTTATCGGGAAGAAAAGCCTTTTTGAAGGCCCGTTAGGGTGGTTTTTTGTGAAAGCAGGAGGTGCTCCGGTAGACCGCTCCAAACGCAGCGATACCGTAGAGGCTATTGCCGATTTATTCCGGGAGCGGGAGGAATTCCGCCTGGCCCTGGCGCCGGAAGGGACCCGGAAGAAAGTGGACACCTGGAAAACAGGGTTTTACTATATCGCCGTAGCCGCGGAGGTGCCCATTATCCTGGTCGCCTTTGACTACGGAACAAAAACCGTCCGGTTTTCAGAACCCATGTACCCATCCGGAGACTATGAAAAAGACTCCATAGCCTACCGGGAATTTTTTAAAGGGGTAGTGGGCAAGGTACCGGAATACACCTGATTAGTCGCCGACAAAGATGAAATGGACTGAACAGGATTCCATGTCCCCGTCATTGTTAAAATCGTATTCCCCGGTGCCGGTGCCCCCGTTAAGGGTAAAGGTCGTCCCGTCCCAGGTTTCACCATAGGTGTCCCAATCGTCTGGTTCACCCTCCCATTGAATGGCAAAGTAGTAAGTGCCTTCCCATTTTTCCCAGAACATCTCACCCCTTACGGTGTAGGCCGGGCGGTCAACAGGATCCAGCATAAGCGCGAAATCCCCGCTGTTCTGGACAGTCATCCGGGCAGTTCCCCCGTCTTCCACCACATCGACAGAAGTACTACTTACACTGAACTGGGCTTTGGTAGCCACCCAGGTGCCGGCCAGTTCGCTAATTGGGAATCGGCCGTCTTTGGTCAAAACATCCTCATCGTCGTCACTGCTGCAGGCGAAAACCAGAGGTGCCAAAAAGATCAGAAAGATATAGGCGTATTTTTTCATGGCGGTAGTTTTAGGCGGAACGGGAACTCCCATCCCTGTTACAGCCATTAATTTATACCATGTTTACGGCCGGGGCAATGATCTTCATCAATGCGGCCTGGTCATCACTGTGAGGATCCGATCGGGCATCTCAAAATCTATTGGCCTGAGGGCTTTATGAGTCCTCCGACTGTTCCTCCATAGAGTGGAAGACATTCTGTACGTCGTCGTCCTCTTCGATTTTTTCTAGGAGTTTTTCCACTTCCTCGGCTTCTTCGGGAGTGAGCTCCTTGGTCACCTGTGGAATACGCTCAAAGCCAGAGGAGCGGATCTCGATATCCCGGGATTCCAGTTCTTTTTGTATGGCCCCGAAGGATTCAAAGGGCGCGTAGATATGGAGTCCGTCTTCATCTTCAAAAACCTCCTCGGCCCCGAAATCGATCATTTCCAGCTCGAGTTCCTCAGGATCCAGGCCTTCCGGGTCGATACAGAAGTTGCAGGTGTGGTCGAACATGAATTCCACAGAGCCTGAAGTGCCCAGGCTGCCATTGTGTTTATTGAAGTAACTCCGGATGTTCGCCACCGTACGGGTGTTATTGTCCGTAGCCGTTTCGATCAGGACAGCGATGCCGTGGGGGGCGTACCCTTCAAAGAGCACTTCTTTAAAGTCGCCCTGGGATTTATCCGAGGCCCCCCTTCTTTTACAGCCATAACAATATCCTTACCAATTCGGGTAAAGGCTTTGGACATGGCGGCCCATCGCTTTAATTTTCTTCCTTTTCGAAATTCAAATGCTCTTCCCATACAGCGGTTTTTTGGCTACCGGATCAAAAATAAAAAATCATTCCGGGTTCGTGGAGACCAGGGCCTCGATGGTTTTCGCGAGTTTAAAATCCTTCTCCGTGACGCCCCCGGCGTCGTGGGTGTTCAGGCGAATGTGCAGGCGGTTGTAGACATTACTCCAGTCCGGGTGGTGATTCTGGGCCTCGCATTCAAATGCGATTCGGGTCATCAGGGTAAAAGCCTCCTTGAAGTTCTGGAATTCAAAGGTCGTTTCCAGGGCGTTGTCGTTGAGCTCCCATCCATCAAAGGCTTCGAGTTTCAGGTTGATTTCAGCTTCCGAAAGTTTTTTCATAGCTACTAGATTTTAAATGAATCCCAAAGGTACAAAGCCTATTGCTTTATCAGGTTGTCAATTACTTCCTGATATTCCAATTGCAGGTTTTTGGGAAGCATTTGAGCTTTGGGCAGGACGGCCAGGTAACGTTCTTCATTGGTGGTGTACACCCTTTTGAATACAGGGTGCTTCGGGCTCAGGTGGGTGGTGATTTCCCGGATGAAATCGTCGTGGTGTACCAGGTCTTTGGAGCCCAGGTGGTAAATCCCGGATTTATTCCGGTTGATCATATAATGCACCTGCTGGGCCAGTTTATCATCGGAGGTCACATTCATCACCAGGTTTGGAAAGACCTCAATGGGCTGCTCCTGATGCAGGGCTTCCTTGATTTCTTTGATTCGGGGGGATGTGTTCCCAAAGACCATCGGCAGGCGCAGGATGGCAGACTTCCGGGCGGGAAGTCGCAGCAACATATTCTCAATTCGGATCTTCAGCCGGCCGTAGATGCTCTCCGACAGGGTTTTATCATACTCGTAGGAGGGGTATTTGCTATAGGCGTCAAATACATTGGCCGAGGAGAGAAAGAACAGCCGCATCCGTTTGCGGCTGATGAATTCTGTAAGGTGAACATGGGCTTGTACCTGGGCTGCGAAATCACCCCGGAGGGCTGAGATGACCACGTCGGGCTTTACTTCCTGCAGCAGGCGGTGGATATCATCTTCCCGCATATCGTATCGGAAAAACTGCCCGTTCCCCTCAAAACTCCTTCGGGCCGAACAGTAGGTGCCAAAAGTATTGTAGTAATTGCAGAGCTCTTTGTACAGGGCGTTCCCCAGGAAACCGCTGCCTCCCAATATCAGTATTCGCTTACCAGTTTGCTCCACGTTTGTTTCTGCTTACCCTTTGTAGAATGGGGGTCGGACTACGGTAGCCGGCAGGTTGTTTTTACGGATCTGAATCCCGATAGTCGTCCCGGGCTTCGCATGGGAAACGGGGACATACCCCATCCCGATCCCTTTCCCCAGGGAAGGGGACATGGTACCCGAGGTTACCGTACCAATAGGCGTACCGTCGGCGTCTGTGATCGTGTATCCCTGTCTCGGAATTCCGCGACCCTCGAGTTCAAAACCGACCAATTTACGGGTCACCCCGGCTTCCTTCTGAGTTTTAAGGGCCTCGCTGTTCACAAAGTCCTTGGTGAATTTTGTAATCCAGCCCAACCCGGCTTCCAGGGGCGAGGTGGTATCGTCAATGTCATTTCCGTAGAGGCAGTAACCCATTTCCAGGCGCAGGGTATCCCGTGCGGCCAGGCCGATAGGTTTAATCCCGTAGGACGCCCCGGCCTCCAGTACTTTATCCCAGACCTGCTGCACCTCGTCATTCTTGCAATAGATTTCAAAGCCCCCTGAACCGGTGTAGCCTGTAGCTGAAATAATGACGTAGGGAATGCCTGCAAAATCCCCAACTTCAAAATGATAGAAAGGAATACCGGCAAGGTCTATTGAGGAGAGGGATTGCATCGCTTCAGCGGCTTTGGGCCCCTGTATGGCCAAAAGGGAATAGGCCTCAGACAGGTTCCGCATGTCGGCCCCGATCCCTTCATTGTATTTGGAAATATGCGCCCAGTCCTTCTCGATATTTGAGGCATTTACCACCAACAGGTAGGTTTCCTGTTTTACCCGGTATACGATCAGGTCATCCACAACCCCTCCGGTTTCGTTCGGCAAGCAGCTGTACTGGGCACGCCCGACTTCGAGTTTGGAGGCATCGTTTGATGTCACCTTTTGAATCAGTTCCAGGGCCTTGGGTCCTTCGATAAGAAATTCCCCCATATGGGAGACGTCAAATACCCCGACGCCCTCGCGTACCGTTTGGTGTTCCACCGTGACGCCTTCGTAGGAAACGGGCATGTTGTATCCGGCAAAAGGAACCATTTTAGCTCCAAGGGCTTTGTGGGTAGCAGAAAGGGCAATTTCTTTCATAAGATCCAGGCTTTAGATGCATGCAAAAGTATTGAAAATAGTTGGAAGAATCCGGGAGTGAAATCGGGGTTTAGCGCAGGGCCTCCCTCAATTCCTCATAGGTGCTGATATCCGAAAAAACCTTTTCCCGGTCCAGAAGTCCGCGGATTTGCAAAGGGAGTTCCAGTTCCCGATCCAGGCAAGTTTCTACAGTCTCGCGGAACTTAATGGGATGGGCCGTCTCCAGAAAGATCCCGGTGTGGTGGGGATGGTCTTCCAGGTATTTCACCAGGCCCAGATACCCGACGGCTCCGTGCGGGTCGGCGATATAGGCATAGGATTTGAATAGGGTGTGTATTGCCGTGAGCGTCTGCTCATCCGAATAAGAGTAAGCGGAAAGCTTGGCCGCCAGTTTAGGAAAATCGTTTTTAAATAGTTCCCGGATCCGGACAAAATTACTCGGGTCCGCCACATCCATGGCGTTGGACAGGGTGGGGACTGCAGGTTTGGGATCGTAATTCCGGGATTCCATATACCTCGGAATCGTATCGTTGGGGTTTGTAGCGGCTATAAAATGCGCAGCGGGCATTCCCATTTGCGATGCCAGCAAGCCGGCACACAGATTGCCAAAGTTGCCACTGGGTACTGAAAAAACCGGAGGGGCTGCCTCAGGGGGAAGTTGCTGTATGGCTCGTACATAGTACAACATCTGCGGCAGCCACCGGGCGACATTAATACTGTTGGCGGAGGTCAGGGCCTGGTTTTCAAAGAGGACGGGATCCTGAAAAGCCCGCTTCACAAGTGCCTGGCAGTCGTCAAAGGTCCCACGGACCCGAAGGGCCCGGATATTTGCCCCAAGGGTGGTCAACTGCCTTTCCTGTATATCGCTAACCTTATCTTTGGGGTAGAGGATCACAACTTCTACGCCGGGCACATTTAAAAATCCACGGGCCACGGCGCCCCCGGTATCCCCACTTGTAGCGACCAGCACCACTGTTTTGAGGTCGGTCTGCCCGGAGAAATAACCGAGACATCCCGCCATAAAGGTGGCCCCCACATCTTTGAAAGCCATGGTAGGCCCGTGGAAGAGTTCCAAAACTGAAATCGAATCCTCCAGGGGAATCAGGGGGAACTCAAAACTCAGGGTTTTTTCCAGGATTTCCCTGAGCTCCGGGAGTGGAATGGACTTTCCCGTAAAGGCCTGCATGAGCTGCATCGCGCTTTCAAGGAAGTCCATTTTGGGTAATTCCTGCCAGAATTCATTGGAAAACCGCGGGATCTCCTTCGGAAAATAAAGTCCCCGGTCCGGGGCAATCCCACGTAGGGCAGCCTCTTTAAAAGAAACCTCGGGAGCTTGTCGTTGCAGGCTGTAATACATCATGGCTGGGTATGCTTATATGAGAATATCCGTCTGTTCATTCCACAGGCGAACCCCATTTTTATTTATCGCTGAGGTGTACGTTTTAAAAGGGATGCCTAAGGAATTATAGCACGAGATAAGGCTTTGTTCGGTATGCAGGGCGGTTTCTTCTCCCCGGCTCAGGGCGAAAACCGAAGGTCCCGATCCGGAGATCCCAAAACCCAGGGCACCTGCCTCAAGGGCTGCTTCCCGCAAGTCCTCAAACCCGGGGATCAGCAGGGAGCGCAAGGGTTCAATAATGCCATCTTCCAGGGACCGGCTGATAAGGCCGTAGTCTTCGGTGAACAGGCCGGTTACCAGGCCACCGACATTCCCCCATTGCCGTATACCTTTTTCCAGGGTGATGGTTCGTTTGAGGATGCTGCGGGAATCCGAAGTCTTTAACTCGATCTGAGGATGCAAAAGGGTGGCGTAGAGCAGGGGAGGGCAGTGGATGCGCGCGATATCCAGCGGATCGTAACTACGGATCAGGGTGATTCCCCCATAGAGGGCGGGAGCCACATTGTCGGCATGGGGGGCGCCGCTGGCCAGGGCTTCCCCCAGGGCTGCAAACCCCACAAGACGCTTTGGGGAAAAGGGTTCGCCCAGCAATTTGTTTACGGCCCAGACTGCCCCGGCTGCGCTTGCGGCACTACTCCCGATTCCGCTGCCCGGGAGGATTTGTTTTTCAATTTCAATGACTACCCCGCCCTGAAAATCAGAAGCCTGAAGCAGGGCCATGGCCGCTACCCCGGCGACGTTTTTTTCGGCCTCCATGGGCAGGTTCGCCCCTGTGATCCTTGAAATCCGTACCCCCGGCTCCGGCGTGAGGCCTACCGTCATCCGGTCGCCGATCCCTTCAAGGGCCAGACCCAGTATATCAAAGCCACAGGAGAGATTCGCTATGGTCGCCGGTGAAAAAATCGCAATGCCTGAAGATTCCATAAATTGTTTATTCGGGGTGGATTTAGAAATTGCCGGCCCGGATGATATCTGCAAATAACCCTGAGGCAGTCACTTCTGCCCCTGCTCCGGCCCCTTTGATCATCAAAGGTTGTTCCGGGTACCGGTCTGTGTAAAACAACACAATATTATCGCTCCCCCTCAGGTTAAAAAAATCGTGTCCCTGGGGAATGGCCTCGAGTTTTACGCAGGCGGAATCCGTATTGAATTCAGCTACGTATTTTAGGCGCTTTCCATCTTTATGAGCCGCCTTGAAAAGACTTGAAAAATGGGGTTCCCCCTCCTCAAGGGCCTTGTAAAACACTTCCGTATCCGCGGTGTTCTGGGCGGCATCCGGCAGGAAAGAGTGGTTTTCGATGTCATCTAATTCCAGGGCAAAACCACTTTCCCGGGCGAGGATCAGGATTTTACGCATAACGTCGATACCGCTTAAGTCAATTCTCGGATCCGGTTCTGTAAAACCTTCCTTTTGGGCGGTGCGTACGACATCAGCAAAACGGTCTGTCCCATCGTAGGTATTCCAAATAAAGTTTAAGCTCCCCGATAAAACAGCCTGTATCTTGTGAATGCGGTCCCCGGAAAGCACGAGGTTCTTTAAAGTGTCGATCACCGGAAGACCCGCCCCGACATTAGTCTCAAAAAGAAAGGGGGCGGTATAGGTACGTGCCAAATGCTTCAACTCCAGATATTGGGAATAGCGATCCGAACACGCAATTTTATTACAGGTGACCACGGCCACGCTCTCCCGCAGGTAGGCGGCGTACCAGCCCGATATTTCGGCGCTGGCCGTATTGTCTACAAAGATGGAGTTTCGAAGGTTTGCCTTTCGCACCATGTCAAAATACCCTTTTGGACTTGTGGGCAACCCTTCTTCTAACGCTGAGGCCCACTGATCCAGCGGGATTCCTTTTTCCCGATATACCATTTTACGGGAATTTGAAATACCGACCACCCGTATCAGGAGCCGGTACTCTTTTTTAAGCACTTTTTGCTGCTCCAGAATTTGATTTAACAGGCGGGAACCGACATTGCCAACCCCCATTACAAAAAGGTTTAACTGCTTGACCTGTTCTTCAAAAAAGGCTTCGTGCAGGGTATTTAACGCTTTTTTGACATCACTGCTTCCGATGACTACTGAAATATTTCGCTCAGAGGCCCCTTGTGCGATAGCCCGAATATTTACATTGTTCCTCCCCAGGGTGCTGAACATTCTGCCGCTGAGGCCCTGATGTTGTTTCATTCGGTCTCCCACCAGGGCGACGATGGAAAGTTCGGTTTCGACCTGAACCGGGGTGATCCCCCCCTTTTCAATTTCCCGTTCAAAGGCCTGGTTAACCGCTTCTGAGGCCACGGATGCCTGGTTTTCCCGGATCCCGACACAAATGGAATGTTCTGAAGATGCCTGGGTAATAAACACAACATTGATTTCTTTTTGCCAAAGGACTTCAAAAAAACGGTGGCTGATACCCGGAATTCCGATCATCCCAGGCCCTTCCAGGGAGAGCAAAGCAATACCGGGCACATAACTGATCCCACGTACCGTACGCCCGAGGGGATTCCCGTCTACTTCAATTCGGGTACCGGGTTCTTCGGGTTTGAAAGTGTTTCGGATCAGGATAGGGATGTTCGCCTGCAGGGCAGGGCGTATGGTAGGGGGGTAAAGTACTTTTGCCCCGAAATGTGAGAGTTCCATCGCCTCTTCATAGGAGAGGGTGGGAATGGGGCGGGCGCCTGAAACCAGTTTGGGGTTGGCCGTATACATGCCGCTGACGTCCGTCCATATTTCCAGTTCTGTCGCCTGCAGGGCCCCTGCAAAAAGGGCAGCTGAATAATCCGACCCACCCCTGCCCAGGGTAGTCGTATCGCCCTGTGCATTGGAAGCGATAAAGCCGGGCAGAACCACCACAGGAGTATTTCCCTGAAGTTTTGCCATAACCCTGGCATAGGTTTTCTCCTGATCTACCCTCGCATTTCCAAAGGTGTTATCGGTCTCAATGAGTTCCCTGCTGTCCTGGAATTCCGCCTGAATCCCCTGGCTGCGATAGTACTCCGCAATGACAAAAGCCGAGAGCAACTCTCCGTAGCTCACTATTTTATCACCGAGTTTTGGGGTGGATTCTCCGATGAGCCAGGCCCCTTCCAAAAGCGTCTCCAGGGTGTTCAGGTGCTTCTTCACCCTGCTGAGCACACCTGCCTGCGCCTCTAATGGAAGTAAACCGCGAACGGTATCCAAATATCGTTTTTCGATGCCCTCGAGGGACTCCCGCCACTCGTCTTGTTGTAAAGCCGCAAGACTCGTGGCATCCAGCAGCAGATCTGTAACCCCGCCAAGAGCTGAAACGACCACAAGCAAAGGGGTTTCAGATTGGGCTACGATTTTATAGGTGGCGGCTATTGCCTCCGGGCCCGCCACAGAACTCCCGCCAAATTTTAATACCCGCATTGTCTCCTCTATGTGTTTTTAATTCCTCCCGTTGTACAACCGATCCGGGGTGCGAAGCCCGTTTACCTCCAATTTCTGCCAAACCCTACAATTAGGATTTGTTATGCCTTTTTTAATGGGGTTAGCCGGGTAGGGCAGGGGTTTACCGCACTGCTAAACCCCCAAATGTAGTATATTTCAAAACCAGACCCAATAAGAAGTCGGGAATTGTCCCGAAATCAATTTACGGGCAATTTTCTTTTGAATCCCCTTCATATTTACTTCCTTTAAGGGAACAAACCTCCGCCGCCCGAAGCCATGAAAATACTGGACCGTTCACAAATCTACGAGGCAGATGCCCAAACCCTTACCGCCCAGAAGATCTCCTCTGACGAGCTTATGGAGCGGGCCGCGACCAAAGCCTTTGACTGGCTGCACCACCGCCTGCAGGGAAATCCGGTCAATATCCATGTTTTTTGTGGTACAGGGAATAACGGGGGAGATGGGTTGGTACTCGCCCGCCATCTGGCGGAGCACGGCTACCACCTGGTGGTTTACGTGGTGAAGTACAGCGAGCACAGGTCTGCCGATTTTCTCACGAACCTGAAGCGGCTTAAAGCGCGCAAAGTATGGCCCGAGTACCTGGATGAAGGGAGCCCCCTGCCTGAATTACATCCGGATGACCTGATTGTAGATTGCGTTTTTGGTATTGGCCTCAACCGACCGCCGGAACCCTGGGTCGGTACGCTTTTTGAACATCTGAATTCCACGGGCGCCTTTATTCTAAGCATCGATATGCCCTCAGGGATGTACCTGGATGAAATACCTGAGGACTTTCGCAAAGTGGTCCATGCGAATCATATCCTCACCTTCCAGGTACCGAAACTCATTTTTTTCCTACCCCAGACCGGTATCCTGATTCGGCAGTGGGAAGTCCTGGATATCGGTTTGGATACGAACTATATGGATTCCGTTACGCCCGAATATGAACTGCTCGACCCCGATGTGCTGAGATCCTGGTACCGGCCCCGCTCCAAATTCGACCATAAAGGCACCTTTGGGCATGCTTTTATTCTGGGGGGGAGTTATGGTAAAATTGGCGCAGTAGCCCTCGCCGCCCGGGCAGCCCTTTTATGCGGCTCCGGTTTGGTTACAGCCTGTGTGCCGGGTTGTGGATATATCCCCCTTCAAACGCAGCTCCCGGAGATTATGGTACGCACGACTTCAGACATGGAGGAGCATCTCGATTTGCCCGAAGTCCCTTCGGGCCAGACGGTTGGCATGGGTATGGGCCTGGGGACGGGGGCCGGCGTCCAGAAAGCCTTCCTGGCCTGGCTGAAAAGGCAGAAAGAACCTACCTTGCTGGATGCTGACGCCCTGAATATCCTCAGCCTGAATCCGAAAGCCCTGAAGGATATCCCGGAAGAGAGTATCCTCACGCCCCACCCCGGAGAACTCAAACGCCTTATCGGAACCTGGAAAGATGATTTTGAAAAGCTTAAAAAGGCCCGTGTATTCGCAAAAAAATGGAGCTGTATTCTTTTGATCAAAGGCGCCCATACCGTGGTGTTAGGAAAGGAGAAGGGTTATATTAATCTCA